>DHOG01000049.1:45850-46044 GCA_002410715.1 Ruminococcaceae bacterium UBA5396
GGATGTTGAATGATATAACGGATAGGCTAGAGTCAGAGGGAATTGAGCTGTCCTATCATAATCATGATTATGAATTTGTTGATGGACGATATGATAGGCTTATGCAAAAATGCCCTAAGCTGAAATTCGAGCTAGACACATATTGGGTAAAATTTGCAGGATATAATCCTATAGAGCTTATGAAAAAGTATTCT
>DHOG01000059.1:0-7368 GCA_002410715.1 Ruminococcaceae bacterium UBA5396
CAGCAAAGACCATCATCTTGCGGATCCGTTTAGCTATCGACTGCTCACCCAAGACGGATTGGGTGCGGTGCAAAACAGCACATGGAATATCAGCATCCCCGCAAATTTTGAAGGATATTTGATTCTTCCGCGCGCAGCCTTCATAGATGAAAGCTCAATGACACAGATTGCACGCATTGCCCTTCAATTCCATCAGGGAACGGTAGGCCGCTTTGCAGTGGATAATTTCTATGTAATCCATGACCTTGATGTGTTTACAGATGAAATCAGCGTCGGCTCTGCCGAGCTCGATTCAGGCGAGGAAGAACCGCCCCCAGAACCCGAGCGTGGCACCGGCAGTCATCTTGTTTGGGAGAACTTCAACAGCAAGGATATCGGTGGCGCTACATCTTCATGGTGGGGCACCTCGTTCCCCAATGCACGTTACGGTGTATATCTTGATAATGACAAGTGGTTTCGTTTTCAAGGCGGTAACCCCAATCTTCACTTTGGTTTTTCGAAGGAGGGCGCACCGCTTAGCTTCCAATCCGATGACTGGCTATCGTTTTATATTGAAACCGGCGACAAGCAGGATACACTTCTTCGTCCATGGATTAAAGACGAGGTCAACACCTACGAGCCCAAAGACAGCTTCTCCTACAAGCTGGTAACCTCCGGCAATAATACCGTTACGGACGGCACAGGATGGGTTGTGACAATTCCCGCCGGCTTTAAAGGCTGGGTGCTCTTACCATGGGATTCCTTCAAGGACATTCCTTGGGAAGACGGCGGAGCAGGCTCTGTACCCTTCGACTGCTTAACGATATTTGACCTGAATTTGATGGGCTCTGACCGCTCTGTTGATTTCGGGATTGACGATCTTGCGGTGGTGTATGACCTGAACGCATTTATCGCCGGGTTAAAAGCAAAGCCCCCACGTACGCCCGATGCCCCACCCGAGGGCCCCGAGTATGAAGATATTACCGTACCCTATCAGGTTTGGGAAGATTTTGAGGATAAGGAGCCGGGTCCCGCAACCACCGGATGGTGGGGTAACCCCATCCCCGGAACCGTCTATGTTTCCGACGCCAACGGAAAACATCTTGAATTTAACGGCGGTGACAGCAATTCTCATTTTGGAATCGATAAATCCGATACTCCTGTGACAATGCGCCCCGGAGACTATCTTGCCTTTTATCTGGATACCGATATTGCTGCAGATACTCGTATGCTGCTCTATCTTAACGATGGCATCGACAGCGGAATGAAAGCCAGCGAAACCGCATCTTTTACATACTGGACATTGCAAAGCGATGGAATGTTAATCGAACATCCGCAATCCCAAATCATGAGTTTTTCGTCGGGTTTCTCCGGAATGGTGATTGTACCCAGCGAAGCGTTTCTTAACAGTCCGTTTTATCCGCTGTTAAAATTTGATATTAACCTTTTCACATCTGACTCACAGGCGAAATACAAATTTGACGATTTGACCATTGTATATGAATTCGATACATTTGTAAGTGATACTCGTGATCAATGGGGCGTTGTGCCCCCGCCTGAGGATATCTTGATTGAGCGTAACGGCTCTGATGCTACTCCAATCGGCGCAGATGTGTTTGAAAATCTACAGCTCAGCGGAAGCCGCCTGACGGTTAAAATTAAAGAAGACTGGGATCTTTATACGTGGAAGTTTGACGGGGTTGACATTACAGCACCCGCTTCATTCGTACCCTTGATTCAGACTGATTTTACAGAAAAAGCGCAGATTCTGAAAAAGCATCCCCAACTAATCGCATATTTCATCAAGACAGACAGTTTGCCGGGGCAGGCGCTGTTCAATATTTATCTTGAGGATGTATGTATGGAGCCATACCTTTATTCATATCAAAATGGGAAGTTGAAGCTTTTGTCATATAACCCCTATGTCACGGAAGAGGGTTATGCGGAGGTGCTACTCAAAGAAGGCGGTATATATGTCTTTGCCGACGAAAAGATACAAGGAGCAGATGTCGACAACGGCAATTGGGATGCCGAGAAGACCGGCTCTGCACCAACAGGTGACGGTATACCAATGTTTGCGCTGGTTGTTGCGCTGCCGGTCAGCGCCTCCCTGCTGATTGTGATGAAAAAGAGAAAGGCGGGTGCGGTGTAATGAGAAACAATAAAAGTGTAATTTTCCTTGTGGGATTGCTCATACTTGCCCTTTTGGTATCCGGATGTCGTGATACAAATCGCAGTGAATCCTCTAAGTCAACTACCACCTCGTCCGAAACAACATCGACGCAATCACAAGCATCAGAAACTGAAAGCGAGGATTTGACCACAACGTCGGAGGGAAGCAGCATGACAGAAAACTCACAGACAGAACCGACTAAAAAAAGCATAGGCGATACAAAAACGAGCGGTAGTGAAGTCCAGACGGATGGGAATTATAAGCTACAGCTTAAACAGTCGGACTACATCGCTGATGCGGCGTTATGGAAAACACCTTTGCTACGCCCACAGGGATTTCAGTTTTCAAACGCAATTCTGCCGAACGACACCTCTAAGAACACGACACTGATGGAGCGATCCATTGACTATTACGAAGTCGGCGAATATATAAGTCTTTTTCCGCAACAGCGTGCATGGGAGTGGGATTACGGTGCCAACCATTTTGTGCCGGGACCATCCGACAAACCCGTCTACACCGGTTGGGGCGCTCGAGTGACCGAAAACAGCTATCTTGACTACCTATACAAAAATTATCAGGATATGCTGCAGGCGCAGGCCGAGGAAAAATTCACCGATTTTTACCCTGTCCGTAGCCTTGATCCCGCAGCCACCCGCGCGGGTGCTCTCAAACAGCTAAAGACCTTTGTTACCAACGTATTTAAGATTGATACAACCAAGCCCTGGATTTCCAACAACGGCCACTATTCGTATCACCATTATGCCGGCGAATTCGGCGCTACCGTGATTGGCAGCGAGGTCGGAGAGAATATCCATAACTATCAGATGCAGATATCCTTTAACCGCGGCGCAGCACGCCAGTATCAAAAGCCGTGGACGGTGTGCTTTAGCTATTGGCACGGGCCGGTCGCAACCAATTATGATACGGGTGCAGGAAATCAAGGTCACTCGGTCAGCCTGTTTAAGCGTTCCATTCTTATGAGTTATATGGCTGGCGTGGATGTGTTCGATACCGAGGGCGGCGGAAACAACTCGTTTTTGCCCATAGTTGGCGACAACGGCTTTTATGAGTTAAGTCCCCACGGTGTTGCCACACAGGAATTTATGAAATTCCAAAAATCAAATTCGAATATCGGCGTTAACTATACCCCGGTTGGTATCATACTGGATTATTATCATGGCACATATGCCCGTGACGGCGTTGGCAGCAAAGCAGCGTTTAACGGCTTTACTTACGGACCCGGCGATAACATGACATGGAGTTTGTACAATTTGCTGTGGCCCGGCGCGTGGACCACTACCAACAACGAGGTAGGAACATTAACAAACAACGGTATGGGCGATTATTTTGACACGCTATTGCAAAACGCGCCCCAAAAGGTTCTCAATACCTATCCCGCGCTTGTGCTCACTGGAAATGTTCAGCTGTCAGATGCGGAAAATGCGCGCTACCGCACTTATGCTGAGCAGGGCGGTACACTGGTTCTCAACACCGCATATATCAGCCAATTCCCTGAGTATCAAGGAGAGCTTGGTGCCGGCAGACGGTATGAAAAAACAGTCGGTAAGGGTCGTGTAATCGTTTATGGAGACGATTATAAGATTGATAAGCTTGCGCCCATCCTTCGCGAGCTAGTCAGCCGCTATGTACCGATAAAGGTTTCAGGCGATATCCAGCAAATGGTGAATTTTAAGGATGGCGTAATGTATGTAACACTTATCAACAACGACGGTGTCACCAAAACCTCGTACGATGAGCCGGTAATCGATCACGGAAAATATAAAAACATAACGGTTACGTACACCGGTCCTTACACCGTAAAAGCGGTTAAGGATGTTTACGGCGGCCAAGAGGTTCGATTGTCGGGTGAAATTGCAAAGGTAACAGTTCCTCCGGGAGATGCCGTTGTATTGGAGTTTAAAATCTGAGAAAGTAAGGAGAAAGGGCAGGCTAAAATACATGAAACTCAACTTCCCTCGGCTTTCAGCCGAGGGAAGTTGAGTTTCAAATCCCTTGTATTCGAATCAGCTACATTTATGTAAAACAAAGCGCCGTTCTATCAAGAGCGGTGCTTTGTTAAATGCGGTTATATTAATATCTTATTATGTAATAAATCACATATGCCCAGCTAAGCAGACCGTGGAAAATCGCCCAGAGTATCGAATGCCACTTTGTATAGGAAATCACGATTGCAAGGCAGCTGCCAAATGATATCCCTGCCTTTGCAGTATTCTTAACCGTACGTGACACGGTTCTGTGTCCACCGCGGCCGTCATATTCCTCAACAACCTCAATCTCTTTTGCCATGCTGCACCCCCGCTTGCCGTATTGGTTCCTGATATTTACATTATAGTATTATCTCATTAATCTTGGCAATATTATTATTTTCAATCGTTTTCCTTGGGCGGTCTCATTGTAAGGGAGATGCGCTTTTTGTCCACATCCACCTTGAGTACCCAGACCTTTACGATATCTCCCAGCTTGACCGCCTCGGAGGGATGGCGTATAAAACGATTTGTGATTTGGGAAATGTGAACCAGCCCATCCTGATGGACGCCGACATCCACAAACGCGCCAAAATCAATCACATTCCGTACCGTTCCGCTCAGCTCCATGCCGGGCTTGAGATCCTCAATACCGATTACATCCTTGCGCAGCATGGGGGGCGGGAGCTCGTCCCGGGGATCGCGTCCCGGCTTTGTAAGCTCCGAAATAATATCCCGCAGCGTGGGTTCACCCACCCCCACCTCGGCGGCAAGCTTGTCCACGCCAATCTCTTCCGCCTTGTCCGGCAGACCTGCCACACCCCCTTGTTTTACATCCTCGGGGGTAAAGCCGCAAAGGGACAAAAGCTTCTTTGCCGCGCCATAGCTTTCGGGATGAACCGCCGTATTGTCAAGCACGTTTTTACTTTCCGGCACACGGAGAAAGCCGGCGCACTGCTCGAAAGCCTTAGGGCCAAGCTTTGAAACCTTTTTGAGCTGGGCGCGGGAGGTGAATTCACCGTTGTCCTCACGATAGGCTACAATGTTCTTTGCAACAGCTGAGTTGACACCCGAAACACGCGTCAAAAGCGGAGCCGATGCGGTATTGAGGTCCACCCCAACCGCATTGACGCAATCCTCCACAACGCCGCCCAGCGCCTCGGTCAGGCGGTTCTGGGGCATGTCATGCTGGTACTGCCCAACGCCGATGGCTTTGGGATCGATCTTCACAAGCTCGGCAAGTGGGTCCTGCAGCCTGCGTGCAATCGAAACCGCCGAGCGTAGCGAAACATCGTAATCCGGAAATTCCTGCGCAGCCAGCTTTGAAGCCGAATAAACCGATGCACCTGCCTCACTGACCACCATATACGATACGTCGCGGTCCAGCTCATGAATCAAATCAGCCGCAAAAACCTCGGTTTCATGGGATGCGGTACCGTTTCCGATGGCAATTACCTGCACCCCATATTTGGTAATCAGACCGGTGATAATTTCCTTGGCTTCGGCAATTTTGTTGCGGGGGGGAACCGGATAAATTACACCTGTATCCAACACCTTGCCGGTGCCGTCCACAACCGCCACCTTACATCCGGTGCGATATCCCGGATCCAGTCCCAGCGCAACTCGTCCCCGCACCGGCGGCTGCATCAGAAGATGGCGCAGATTGAGTGAAAACACCCTAATCGCATCTTCGCTTGCCTTTTCGGTCAGCTCATTTCGCATTTCCCGTTCAATGGCAGGGAAGATTAGACGGTCATAGGCATCCTCGGCTGCTGTTCGGACAGCCTCGGTACAGGGTGAGCCGTCTTTTACATGATCTGAACATACAATATTCATGCCCTTGATGCGATCAAACAGAACCGACACCTTTAAGAAATCCTCACGCTCTCCCCTGTTTACGGCAAGCACGCGGTGACCGGCAATCCGATTCAGCGGTTCATGGAAATCAGCGTACATTTCATACACGCCCAAGTCCTCCTGGGCTCCTTTGGATACAAGCTCCCCGTTCGCCTTGCATACAACCCGGAGACGGCGTCTGATGCCGGCATCATCCGATATCATTTCAGCAATAATATCCTGTGCACCCTGCAGCGCTTCCTCTGCACTTGATACCCCCTTCTCCTCATCCACAAAAGATGCCGCCATTTCAAGCGGCGCGGGGGATTCAGGCTGCTGCGCATAGATGGCATCCGCCAATGGCTGAAGCCCTTTCTCTTTGGCAACCGAAGCCCGTGTTTTCCTCTTGGGGCGGTAGGGGCGGTATATATCTTCAATCTCGGTCAGAGTGGCCGCCGCATCCAGTGCCGCCGCCAGCTCCTCGGTCATTGCTCCCTGTTCTTCAATCACGCCTCGAACCTTTTGGCGCTGCTCCTCCAAATTACACAGATATGCATGCTGGTCCGCCAATTCACGAAGCACCTGGTCGTCCAGGGATCCGGTCACTTCTTTACGGTAACGGGCGATAAACGGGATAGTATTTCCCTGATCAATCAGCTCCAACGTGTTTTCCACCTGCTGGAGGCGGAGCTGAAATTCCTGCGCCAAAACCGCGGGTATGTTCATGGGGGTAGACATCCTTTCAAGGTAGAATAAATGTATTGCAAACAGCCTTTTTCCAGTATATCATAGACAAATTTTTGAAGCAAGAACCGGGTTCAGAAAAATTATTTGCACTAAAACAGAACTTCTGTTCTATTTTTTTTAAAAACCACTTGCAAAATTTAGATTCAGGTGTATAATGGTAATTGTAGAGAACAGTTGTTCGGAACAACTGTTCCGAATGGAGTACGAACACAATTATAATGATGAATGCGTCACTCGGGGGTTCAATCTGATAATTGGATATCGTATAAAGGAGAGGGAATGTATGTTATTAAGTGTATTCAGCGTTGTTATGATGACGCTCATGTTTCTGTATATGATGAATAAGGCGCATTTTGCACCAACCCGTCGCATGTCTTTGATTCCGTTGGCTTGTGCCGCAATCGAATTGTTCACAACCGGTCTTCTTACACCGGTATTATTCCCGGTGTTAACCGCTGTCCTGGTTGTGCTTCGGGCAGTCATCTTGTTATCCTGTTTCTTTGCGCTCCGTCAGGATGCCGCGGCTTACAGTCGCCGCAGGCGGAAGGCGATTGCCCGTTCGGTGTCTGCACCCCATACCACTCCATATAAAGTTTGCACCGTTTCAGGGCGCTGTGCATAACCGTCTATGCAGGCAAAATTTCGCAT
>DHOG01000059.1:7569-11096 GCA_002410715.1 Ruminococcaceae bacterium UBA5396
AAGAATCTTTTTAATGTAATGAAGAATACATTTGGAAATGCCGATGAGAGATTCGCTTTCGCTTTAAGCGCAATTTCCAATGCCGTAGAGGCGGATTCTATATCCGCCCGCATGATAGACACGGTATTCATCCAAATAATAAAGCATTAATTCATTATTGCGGTTTATCATCGGGATTTACAGAAGCTGTGTCACCGTAAATATCCTTGTCGTTTGTGATATTCCCGTTTCCGACCACCGGAATGGCTTCACCCAGAAAGGTTGGACGGGGTTTAAAGATTGAGGTCAAAAAATCCTTCACGCGCGCAAGGATTTCCCTTGTATCATAATATTTCTGTCCGGCGTATGGCTGCAAATCCGAAGCCACACCATATGCCTCCAGTCCCAACGATTTTGCCACATACAACGCGCGGTATAGATGATATTCCTGTGAAACAAGAATGACTTTTTTAGCCTCAAAAATATCCCTTGCACGGTAAACGCTCTCATAGGTTGAGAATCCGGCATGATCCATAAAGACATGCTCGGTGGGGATTCCTCGGTCAACCACAAATGTTTTCATGGCGTTGACCTCATCGTGCTCCTCTCTGCCGTGATCACCGCTCATCAGAAGCCTGTCCGACGCCCCCGCCTCATACAGCTTAACGCCAATCTTCAGACGGTCACCAAGCATGGGGCTGGGGGTGTCGTCTTGATTCAGTCCGCAACCCAAGACCAGGATGCAATCGGCATTAAGCTCTGCCGCTTCCTCCACCGATATCAGCCTGCTTTTCACCGATGAAGTCACATACGCATTTATGATAAACGGTGTTGCGGCTGTGAGAATCACCATGGCACTGAGGACAACAAGAATCTTCTTTTTTCTTTTCGTTAATTTAAACTTCATGCCGTCACCCCTTATTGATTGTTACGTTTTTGTAACAGCCGGAAGCTGTGTATAATAGCCATTTACTTGATTTAACCGCTTGTCCGCTTGGATCGTTCGGATATAAAATCGGGTTAACATCCCCATCAACCTCCCACGCTGTAAAATGATGTTTATGCGGCAGAAAACCAATATATTTATACCGTCTGTATATAAACTTAATAATTATACAGTTATTTCAACCTCTACGCCCAGCATTTCATGATATCGTTTCAAAATCGGATTGACCTGCTCGGTCAAGAATTCGTCGGTCTGCTCGGGGGCGCGACCGACATATGCCGACGGCTGGAGCACATCCTCAAGCTGTGAAAGGGTTACCCCGAAAGCGGTATCCTCCGCAATCCGCTCCAGCAGATCATTTTCGCCGTCACCCTGCTTGACACGGCGGGCCGCCTCCATGGAATGGGTACGAATCCGTTCATGCAGCTCCTGGCGGTCTCCCCCCCGTTTTACGCAGTCCATCATAATGTTTTCGGTTGCCATAAAGGGCAGCTCACGCCGCAGATTGCGGTCAATCACCGCAGTGTTTACCACAAGCCCGTCCACCACATTGATGACCAGTGACAAGATGGCATCCACCGCAAGGAATCCTTCCGAAACGCTGATTCTCTTGTTTGCACTGTCATCCAGCGTGCGCTCAAACCACTGGGACGAAGCGGTCATGGCGGGGTTCAGCGAATCAGCAATGACATATCTGGCAAGGGCGGCAATCCGCTCGCTTCGCATAGGGTTGCGTTTGTATGCCATAGCGGATGAACCAATCTGACTTTTCTCAAATGGCTCCTCGATTTCCTTTAGATGCTGCAGCAGCCGGATGTCGTTTGAGAATTTCGCAGCGCTTTGGGCAATGCCCGACAGGGTTGAGAGAATCATGGAGTCGAGTTTTCTCGGATAGGTCTGTCCCGAAACGGCGAAGCAATCATCAAAGCCCATCTTTTTCGCAATCATGCGATCAAGGGCACGGCACTTTTCATGATCCCCCTCAAAAAGCTCAAGAAAGCTGGCCTGTGTCCCGGTAGTGCCCTTTGAGCCGAGCAGCTTTGCCCCCTGTAAACGGTGCTCGACCTCATCAATATCCATCAAAAATTCCTGCAACCAAAGAGTTGCCCGCTTTCCGACGGTTGTAGGTTGGGCAGGCTGAAAATGGGTGAATGCAAGGGTGGGCAGGGATTTATATTCATCTGCGAATTTAGAAAGCAGGGCGGCGGCATTGACCAGCTTTTTCAGCACCAAACGCAGCGCGTCGTAAATAATAATCAGGTCGGTATTGTCTCCCACATAACAGCTTGTGGCGCCCAGATGGATAATGCCGCGGGCACTCGGGCACTGCTGCCCGTATGCATAAACATGCGCCATTACATCGTGGCGCACCTCTTTTTCACGGGCGGCGGCAACCTCATAATTAATGTCGTCGGCATGGACCTTCAGCTCGGCAATCTGCGCCTCGGTGATGGGAAGACCCAGCTCCCGCTCGGTTTCGGCAAGGGCGATCCACAGCTTGCGCCATGTGCGGAATTTGTTGTCAGATGAAAAGAGATACTGCATCTCCTCGCTGGCATAGCGTGAGGAAAACGGGGATTCATATCGGCTGGATTTACTGGACAATTCGAATCATTCCTTTGTAAACAGATGGTTCTATTTTACATGGTTTTTCTCATACACGCAATAGCCATCATACATTTCGGCTTTTTATTAATAAACCTTTAATTCTCTGTATCCTGCCATGCAGGAATTGAACTCGCCTGATAATAATGCTATAATAATGCAAATATCATTCAACCATACCCTCAGAAAGGCGTGATGTTATGAGTAAAATAAAAATGACCACCCCCCTCGTTGAGATGGACGGAGACGAGATGACTCGCATTCTCTGGAAGGAGATTAAGGATAAGCTGATTCATCCCTTTGTTGAACTCAAGACCGAATATTATGATCTCGGTCTTCCTCATCGTGATGAAACTAATGATCAGGTAACAATAGATTCTGCCAACGCCATTAAGAAATACGGCGTCGGCGTGAAATGCGCCACCATCACCCCCAACGCCCAGCGGGTTGAGGAGTACAAGCTCAAGCAGATGTGGAAAAGTCCCAACGGAACCATCCGCGCCATGCTGGATGGGACGGTGTTCCGCGCACCTGTTCTGGTCGAGGGCATTGCGCCCAGCGTGTCCACATGGAAAAAGCCCATCACCATTGCCCGTCACGCTTATGGCGATATTTATAAAAATACCGAAATGAGGGCGGATGCCGGCTCAAAAGCCGAGCTTGTGATTACAGCCGCTGACGGCAAAGAGCACCGCCAGACCATTCATGATTTCAGCGGTGGCGGGGTGGTTATGGGGATGCACAACACCGACGCCTCGATTGCCAACTTTGCCCGCTCCTGCTTTAATTTTGCGCTGTCTGTCCAACAGGATATCTGGTTTTCCACCAAGGACACCATATCCAAGACCTATGACCACCGATTTAAGGATATTTTTGCAGAAATTTACGAGAACGAATTTAAATCGGCGTTTGAGCAAGCCGGAATTGAATATTTTTATACCCTCATTGATGATGCGGTTGCACGGGTTATCCGCTCGGAGGGCGGGTTTATCTGGGC
>DHOG01000059.1:11382-16621 GCA_002410715.1 Ruminococcaceae bacterium UBA5396
TACAGTCCCCCGCCATTATTACCGTCACCTGAAAGGCGAGCCCACCTCCACCAACTCTGTCGCCACAATTTTCGCATGGTCGGGCGCTTTGCGCAAGCGCGCCGAGCTGGACGGTCTTGACCAGCTTGCCGCCTTTGCCGATAAGCTTGAAAAGGCAACACTCGGCACCATCGAAAGTGGCATCATGACAAAGGATCTGGTCCAGCTCTCCACCCTGCCCGAAAAGCACGGTGTGGGTTCAATGGAATTCCTTGATGCGGTTGCAGAGAGATTATCGGAAATGTAAATTTGTCCACTGGTAGGGGCGCATCTGCGTGTGCGCCCGAATGAAACACCGCCATTGCAGATAGAATGGTGGAAACGGGAGGCTCAATATGGATAAAAAGGGAAAGATGGCTCTCAGTATGGTTATAATAAATATTTTATTGATGTTAATTACTACAATAATCATATATACTAATCTATCAAAGCCATACTTGGTGGATAAAACAGCTTTCTCTACTACCATTATTGATTTTTATCGCACAGCATTATACTGGTTAGCGCTTCCGGCTTTGTCCTGTGTGATACTCGTTGCATCCATAAAGCATAAGTGGTTGTGTATATTTTCGGGCTTTCTCTCGTTTACTTTTGCAATGGTGGTTGGCTTTGGGCCCGCTATGATATCATCCATAGACTCTCTTACAAGGCCTTGGATTGGCACATCCGGTTATACGCTTGGATCCGGCTATAGGATACTGGAGCGCTTGGCTTTTATTTCTATATTCCTATGTGCTACACGCTTTATCATCGCTATAATCCAACATAAGCGAACAAAAGAAGTGAACGGGATTCCCTGATGCCACACAAAAATGCCCCTTTTGTCAGCGGTTTTTTGAACAACTGCTGGCAAAGGGGGCATTTTTATTGCAGAGTTTGAGTCTTATCACCATCTGCGGCTTTTTGTGAAGATGGGTGTTATTTGTCTTCTCCTTGTTGATTTTTGTCTCTGTATTTACTCCCTCCGTCAGGCAAAGCCTGACACCTCCCTCACCGAGGGAGGCATATCTCGGCTCCCTCCTTGAGGGAGCTGTCGACCGCAGGCGACTGAGGGAGATGTTTTACCATGAACGGCATGAAATGGGCGCACACACAGGTGCGCCGCTACGACCTGCATTTAACTTTGCACGCCGAATCCAAGCATTCTGTGTAGGCAACGCCGTCCTCCTTCACCAACTGCGAACCAAAAAAATTACCCCTGCTCGACCTCCTGTATATATCTTCGGAGATTGGCAAGTCCAATACGGATCCCGGTAAGCGGATGCTCCATTCCCTCAAATTCAATGGCAATCGCGCCGTTAAAACCCGCCTCTTTTAGGGCGGCAATGCACTGTTTTACCGGCACATCACCGTGACCAATAATGGCACCCCGCAGATAGTTGCCACCGCGTGAGCGCATAAATCCTTCGCCGGGATTGGACATCACGCCGCTTTTGACATGAAAATCCTTGGCGTGGGCATAAAACGCATAGGGCGCCGCCCGTCCCACCGCCGTAACGGGGTTTTCATCGGCACACAGAAAGTTCCCCATATCCACCAGCCAACCGAAATTCGGATGTGCGACCGTATTTACCAGCATCTCGACACGGTCACTGTCCTGACAGAAGAAGCCATGATTTTCAACCATTGTCCGCACACCCTTTGCGGCGGCATATTCGGTCACCTGGCGGCAGGCGTCAGCAAGTCGGGGAAGCACGTCATCAAACCCACGGTACCCTCTCTGCCCTGCGGGAAATCCTGCCGTTGCGTCATGCCGGACGCCCCTTGCTCCCAACAGCACCGCAATTTCAATCTGCTTTTTCACCCGCTCGATCTCAACGCTTACATCCCCGCCGCTTCCGGTCAGGAAATCAGCGCCAAAGGTGAAGTTGGTTACCGCAATCTCCTGCCTGCGGGCCTCCTCCCCCAGCTTTTGGGCATATTGCTCCTCGGAAGAACCGTCGTGGGGATGTATCTCAACAAATTCAATGGCGTCAAAGCCCATCTCCTTTGCTTTTGCGATACAGTCAAGCTGTGTCATGCCTTCTTTTTCCATCAGCTTTGAAAAGCTATATGTGCTTATGGCAATTTTCATAAGAGACATCCTTTCCATGGTTTGCAACCATAATTAGGCCAATATAACCTCATGTCCGGTTTGGGCCGATTCATAGATGGCATCCAGAATTGTCATCAGCGTAACCCCATCATCAGCCGGCGATATACAAGGAGTGCCTTTGCTGATACAGTCCACAAAATGATCAATCTCATTTTCAAACAAGCCATTGAAATCAAGTACTGTGGGGGCGGTGAGCTGTACATTGGTCATATAATCGTTGGTCTCGCTATACAATTCCAACTCCGGGTTAAGCTTGGCACCCGCCTTTGTGCCAAACAGCTCGATTTTCCCTTCATCATTTTTAATGTTGAGGCTAAAGCTTGCCTCGACCGACAAAACCGCTCCGTTTTCAAATCGAATCATTGCAGTTGCCAGATCTTCTACGTCGCAGATGTCTTCCGATGATTTGCCCGCCGCTGCATATGCTGTATTGCCCTTAATATGCTTGCGGTCGCCCAGCTTGCGGAATGTTGCACCGTATACAGAGACGGGGCGAAGATTGCCCATCAAATAGCGTACAAGATCGATCACATGAACACCGAGATCAATCAGCGGCCCCCCGCCGGAGCGGGACTTGTCACCAAACCAGCCGCCGGGGTTGCCGCAGCGGCGAAGATAAGTCGCCTTTGCATAGTAAATTTCACCGAAATAATCTGCATTTATAAACTCCTTAAGAATTTTGCAATCATTTCCGAACCGCCTTACAAATCCAATCATCAGAAGCTTCCCGCTCTTTTCGGCAGCCTCCTTCATTGCCCTTGCTTGGTTGGCGTTCATGGCCATGGGCTTTTCGCACAACACGTGCTTTCCGGCATTCAAAGCCGCAATGGCACACTGCGCATGTGCTGAGTTCCACGTGCAGACGCTGACGGCTTCCAGCTCAGGCAAAGCGGCCAACATTTCATCCATGTCGGTATACAGCCGAGTCACGCCGTATTTTTCCCCCGCCGCTTTCAGCTGCTCATTATTAATATCGCAAAATGCATACAGCTCGGCATCGGGATCTTGAATATATCCGTTAATATGTGAACCGGAAATGCTTCCGGTGCCGATTACAGCTACTTTTATCTTGCTCATTTACAATCCTCCAAATCATCGTGTCAGATTTTTCAGGAATTCTACCGCACGGCGTATATCGGCTTCGGGATTCTCGCCCACCTCACGCTCAACCGTCAGATATCCTCGATAACCGATTTCATCCAGCGCGGCGAGATAGTTGGGAAAATCTACGTCGCCTTCGCCCAAAGGCAGTTCGGCAAATGCCTTCCCCTCCTGAATCACATCCTCAATAATGCCGTAGATAACCTCGGGATCGCTATCCAGCAGCTTGCGCCCGTCCTTGGCGTGGGTATGCACAATGTAATCGCGCAGGGTATAGACGGCCTGTACCGGATCATCCCCGGTTACCATTACAAAGTTTGCGGGATCAAAGTTTACCGCCACGCCCTTTGAGCCGAGAGAATCAAGGAAGGTTTTGAGTGTTATTGCGATTTCTGGCCCTGTTTCAATGGCAAAATGCGCCTGTACATCATCGGCATATCTGCATAGCATCCCGCAGGCATCCTGCATAATCTTATACCGTTCATGGTTGGGGTCGGCAGGAATGACGCCGATATGTGTGGTTACAATGTCGGTTTCCAGATCCTTTGCCAGATTCAAAATGCGCTTTGAGTGTTCAATCAAGTCTGGATTGCGTTCAGGTTTGCCGAACCCGTGCCCTAGATCGCCGCACAGCGCGGATATGGTCAGACCGTGGGCTTTTACCATATCCAGAAACTCACGTCTTTTCACACCTGTCAGATTTTCAGCCGAAAGCTCGCCATGGGTGGCATATACCTGTATCCCCTGGACACCGACACCTGCAGCCTTTTTAAGGGCAGAGGGCACATCGGTACGGAAGGAGTCCAGCAATACGCCAATGGGAAATGAATACATAATTATGTCCATCCTTTCTTGTTTATAAAATGTACTTATTTGCAATCTTTATGGTTTCATTATAAAATAGAGATGTCAAAAAAAGAAGTAAGCATATTGCCTTCAATTAACACAATATTGCCTATTAGGGGGTGCGTTTATGTTTTCCGCAACCTATGAACAGCTCATTCATGAAGATCCCGTTTTTCCTATCATCTTTCATAATGATCAATTATCCATGAATCAGCTCTTTTTTATGCATTGGCACGAAAATATTGAATTGTTATATTTTAGAGAAGGAAAAGCGGTTGTTTACTGTGACACCGTTCCTATACCAGTTTCAGCCGGCAGCCTGGTGATTGTTAACACCGGAGCGCTCCATACAATTGAATCCGTAACCCCGATTTGCAGATATGACTGTCTGATTGTTGACAAAATATTTCTGGATGGCTTTGGTATGCCTGTTGACGGCGTATCCCTGCAAAGCCTTGTGACAGATGAAACGGTGGGCAGCCATTTTGATAGGATCAATTTTGAAATGTCGGAAAAGCCGCCCTATTATAAACCCGCCGTCAAGGCGGAAGCGCTGGCGCTGTTTGCCCGCCTGTACCGGATTGCAAAACAACCGATTGCCGCCGGACGGCACGGAAGCAGACAGCTTGATATGGTTCGGTCGGCATTGTCTTACATACGCCAGCATTATCGAGAAGAGCTGACGGTAGACGACATCTGCCGGCATATAGGTTTCAGCAAATATTATTTTTGCCGCGTGTTTCGGAAAATCACCGGCAAAACCGTAATTGATACAATCAATTTTCTGCGCTGTAATCACGCAAAGAGTTTGCTGTCGTCCGGCCGCTGCAATGTAAGCGAAAGCGCCGAACAAAGCGGGTTTCATAACCTGTCCTATTTTTCAAAAACATATAAAAAATATATAGGCACGTCGCCGTCAGAACTCGTCTCCTCTGGGCTTTCGGACCAGGAAGGGTGACCGTTGCATTCCCTCGGTTTTACCTTTTTCTTAAATCCTGCTCAATAAGCCAACGGCGTGACGTGAGCATCCTGCCCTGCGGTATGCCCCCATAGGCAACACCAAAATACCGATCCGGTTGTCAATACCACCAGCTTAGCCGGTGCTTGCACAAGCCCTATAAGGGGCTATTACTGGCAAGCATTTCAAGACACGCCGAA
>DHOG01000059.1:16938-18183 GCA_002410715.1 Ruminococcaceae bacterium UBA5396
CGCATAGCTAAAGCTATTCCCTCCCCCGGCATAGCTACATCAGCATATCGATGCTGATGTGTTTATATGGTTTTGACGCAGACAAGACGCGTCAAAACAGGCTAAAGCCTACAACCCCAATAAAACGGGAGGGGAAACCTGTTCCCCTCCCGTTAGCGCGTAGTTGTAATTTCGCCTGTACTATCCGTCTTATTTTTTTAGGGCAATTGCCTGCCTTGCTTTTGCGATAATTCCTTCAGCCGACAAGCCGAACAGCTTGAGCAGCTCGACAGCCGGGCCGGACTTTCCGTATGTATCGTTGACTCCAACACGAAGAACCGGTATCGGGGCCACTTCGCAGACGGTTTCGGCAACCGCGCTGCCCAGTCCGCCGATAATGCTGTGCTCCTCGGCTGTAACAATGACGCCGGTCTCCTTTGCCGCTTTTAAAATAATATCCTTGTCGAGGGGCTTGATGGTGGCTATATTAATCACGCGGGCGTAGATGCCCTCGTTTTTAAGCTGTTCGGAAGCTGCCAGCGCCTCTGCTACCATTAATCCGGTTGCAATAATTGCAACATCGCTGCCTTCCGTAAGCTGTACGCCCTTGCCGATTGTAAACTCATAACCATCGTTGAAGAGAACCGGCACAGCAAGTCGGCCAAATCGCATATATACCGTACCATCCAAATCCATTACAGCGCGCATGGCTTTTGAGGTTTCCACCGCATCGGCGGGATTGATAATGGTCATACCGGGGATGGTGCGCATCAGCGCAATATCCTCGCAGCACTGGTGTGTTGCACCGTCCTCCCCCACCGATATTCCGGCGTGGGTCGCCCCGATTTTTACAGGCAGGTGGGGATACCCGATTGCGTTGCGCACCTGCTCAAAGGCACGTCCGGCAGCAAACATTGCAAAGCTGGAGGCAAACACCTGCTTGCCCGATGCGGCAAGTCCGGCGGCAATACTCATCATGTTTTGTTCTGCGATACCGCAGTTAAAGAACCGATCGGGATAGGCCTTGCGAAACATCCCTGTTTTTGTGGCGGCGGACAAATCGGAATCCAGCACAATCAAATCCGGGTATTCCGCCGCGAGGGCTACAAGGCTCTCTCCATATGCGTCGCGCGTCGCTTTTTTTATTGTATCTGCCATGTTTAAGCCTCCTCATACTTGGCAAGTAGTGCCTGCAGCTCTTGCATTGCCTGCTCATACTGCTCTTTATTGGGAGCAGATCCGTGCCAGCCCACCTGATTTTCCATA
>DHOG01000059.1:18351-18692 GCA_002410715.1 Ruminococcaceae bacterium UBA5396
CCAGCCCACCTGATTTTCCATAAATGAAACACCCTTACCCTTGATGCTGGTTTGAATAATGGCGGTTGGCTTTCCCTTACACTCGGCGGCAGCATGTAGCGCCGCCTCAATCTGATCTAGGTTATGTCCATCAATCAAAATGGTATTGAATCCGAATGCTTCAAACTTCTCGGGGATGGGGTAGGGGGAGTTCACCTCTTCAACCGTTCCGTCAATTTGCAGATGATTGTTGTCAATAATCAGGCAGAGGTTATCCAGCTTTTTGTGTGCAGCAAACATCGCCGCTTCCCAAACCTGTCCCTCCTCTAACTCTCCATCACCCAAAATCGAATAAACCCGCC
>DHOG01000059.1:18899-19746 GCA_002410715.1 Ruminococcaceae bacterium UBA5396
GGACATATCCACACCGGGAGTTCCCTTCATATCAGGATGTCCCTGAAGATGGGACCCGATATGGCGCAGGGTTGAAATATCCCCGACAGGGAAAAAACCGCGGTGGGCAAGTGCGCCGTAAAGTGCAGGTGCGGTATGCCCCTTCGACAAAACAAGGCGATCGCGATCCTCCCAACCCGGGTTTTGGGGATCTACTCGCATATGTTGAAAATACAAAACTGCAAGCGTATCGCAAATTGACAACGACCCTCCGGGATGTCCGCTTTTGGCGTGATAGGTGCCCTCAATCACAGCCATGCGAATTTTTGTCGCCGCAATCTCAAGCCGATTTTTTGTGATTGCATCCAAAATAGAATTCATTCCTTTCAGCCGGCCGCCAATCAAACGGCTCGGAGTTTTACATTTTTCGTTTTAACGGTTAAAATTATAACACAAACAGGAAAAATTGAACAGTATTCTTTCCCTAATTTTACCGAACGCTTGCATCTTCAAGAAAGTTGCACAATTTCGGGGAAACCATTATAATTTTAATGTGTGTAAAACTCAGAAAGGACATGGTTTTTATGCAGGGTTCCGACAAACGAAAAATAATCGACGACATTCTGGATGACTGTAGTCTGACGCTTCACGAATATTGCCGTTTTGATGCTTTGTCGGACAGTCTTCTTCCCTGCCGTGCCGCTTCAAGTCTTGATTCCGGCTTTTCTCCCTCTTCTCCGCCCAAAACCGTGATTGCGGTACTGTTTCCCTATCGATTTAACGACCGGCCGGGAAACCTGTCGCATTATGCGCGAGTACCTGACTATCATACGGCAGCGGGCAACGCTTTAAAGCGCGCAGCCCAAGC
>DHOG01000059.1:19935-24734 GCA_002410715.1 Ruminococcaceae bacterium UBA5396
GCTTGGGCTGCGCGCTTTAAAGCGCGCAGCCCAAGCACTGACCTGTGCGCTGCCGGAGCATGGCTTTGTATCCTTCATTGACAATTCCCCCATCCCGGAGGTTCTCGCCGCGGCTTTGGCGGGACTGGGCTGTGTTGGGGATCATGGACTTCTTATCAACCCGATTTATGGCTCATGGGTGTTTATCGGCACCATTGTCACCGATCTTGACCTTGCACCCCACCGACAGACAGTCAAAAGCTGTTCCCATTGCGGTGTCTGCACCTCCTCCTGCCCCGGCAGCTGTATCGGTGACAGCCGCGAAACCTGTGTTTCCAAAATATCGCAGACCAAAGGCGTTCTAAGCTTGGAGCAGCAAGCCATCCTGAAAAAAAGCAAAATGGCATGGGGCTGTGATCGCTGCCAAGAAGTGTGTCCCATGAATGTCGACGCACTGATTGACCCCCATCCCTGCTTTGAAGGTGTTTTGTTTGAACCGTCGCTTCAATCAAAACATCTTACCGACCTCAGGGGTAAAGCATACGGATGGAGAGGCGCCGAGGTTCTCAAACGAAACCTGAAGCTGATTGATGAACTGTAGGAGCAGGTTTCTATCGGTGACATGGAGTACCGGAGGGAGTGGCTGGAAAATGACTTTCATAGTAAAACATCTCCCTCAGTCGCCACGGGCGACAGCTCCCTCACAGAGGGAGCTGGGATAAACCTTCCTCAAAAAGGGAGGTGCAGGCAGAAGCCTTACGGAAGGATTTTTTCTTTTAATTGTTAGGGCAAGTCATGCAGTAGAAAGATCTTTCAGTGCGTCCTGAGATGCTTGCCTGGAATATGCCCTTCTAGGGCTAGAGCATACCACGCGTAAGGTGCGTGGTATTGTTTTGCCTCTCAACTTTAAAGTCCTGTCATATCGGTCTGCTGTTTCCTGTATAAATATAAATACAGGAGGTGACGACCGGTGAAAGAAAACCAGATAAAAGCGGTGCACCAGCAGGATTTAAAGAAGCTTTTGAAATCACTCCATGTATATGATTCGGTCACCAGTAATACCGCAACCTGTTATTTTTGCAATGCAACCATGAGTCTTGATACCATCGCCGCTGTTTTTCCATTTAATGATGCAGTCTGCTTTTGTTGTGACCAATCCATGTGCTGCAGCGCCATGATCGATCTGGAGCAGGAGGATGAGACGCTTGGATAAATTGATGGGCGCGCTTGCGGATTTTCTGGCTTCGTATGGCGGATGGGGCATTGTGGCTGTGCTGGTTATCCTGCTTCTTTTTTTCGGAGATAGGCTGCTCACCACGATTGAAAGCTTTTGGGCCGCATTTCGGAATATAAGCTCCTTTACATTCAAGCGTTACACCTCCACCCGGCTGAGTAACCAGATACTCCACGCGGCAAAGGTGATAAACAGTGTAAACGATGATTTGCTCCCCTATCGGGTTAAAGTTAAATGGATAAAAAGCGAGAATATCGAGAGCTTTCTAAAAAGTGGCCAGGTCATAATAAAAATCGGCGACGATGATGATATCAACAAGTCATTCGTAATCGCCGTTGCCGAATTCGTTCGGCAGGGACTGATGCATAACGTGAAGCGCCACCTGAGAGACGAACCGCTGGTGCAGGCAATTGACTGTTGCGCCGTTAATAAAATCCTGTCACAGGCTTATATCGAATGCCTTTCCTATTTTCAAAAAAACCTGCTGGACCGCCTGCTTAAGAATTCTGACTTTGCTAAACACTTTGAGCTGCTTCGTCAAATTGATTACAACGGCTTGTTTTTACCGGTTTTCTTGAATGAACTCACAAAGGCAATGCGGCATTTTCATAGTCATTATTTAATCGAGGACTTCGAAAAAGAAACTCTATCTTTTCTTCATTATTTAGTAAACTTCAGCAAAGAAAAATATAAAAAGCTGTTTTATGACGGCAAATATATTCGGGTGGCCTTCGGACTGATTGCCAATCAGTCTTTTATTTCCCGCCACGGGCGGGAAGCATATGTTGAAAAGGTACGCAGCAGCCTTTCATTGGGCGCCCAAACCGTTTATCTCTTCGGCTGGGAGGATAAAATCAAGATTGTCCGACAGGTTGCGGAGCGCACCGCTCGTGCAGACATGCGAATCAAGCGGGTAAAAGCCCACCCTTACCGTCATGTTTTTGAGGATCACAGTGCGGCGCGCGCAATTTGCATGGAAATGACTACCCTTGACTTTGAACCAAGCAAAAATAAAGTGAAAATTTAAGAAACGTCAAATTCGAATGTTACTAAATATACATTGTCGTTGAGTCAAGATTTCTTCAAAGCCGAGAATCTGTTTACCTTCTCTTCAAGGGGAGGCCCCAAGGAGGAACCCCTTGTTGATCTCCCTTTGACTCGCCAGCCGTTCAATGGCCTGTAAATGTATCTGAAGCGCATATCTCCGCTCAATATTCAGCTTGTTGGCGATTGCTGTCCAGCTTTCATATTGCAGATAATGCAGATTCAATATTGTAAATTGCCGTGGCGGCAAAACCGCATTGGTCAAAAGGTCATACAGCTCCAATCGGGCAGCCGCCTCCTTGGCACGAAGCCGGTCACGCTCCCTGCATATAGAATCAATTCCGCAGGCACCGTCAAGATTTCTGACTGCCTGCTCGTATGGATACAGCTTGTCGTGTATTTTCTTGGCACGTCCGATCCACTGACGGAGCGCCGCTGCTCTTGCAGTCATCATCTAAAACACCCTCCTAGTATTCTGTGCTTTCGTATTCCTCATCCACATCGGTGGTGCATATCCAATCCCCTGAGTAAAACCACTCCAACATCATTTCCCTAAACTCATCATCCACATAAAGCCAATCCTCCGTAGGCTCGATTCCACACTTTTCAAAAGCATAGGACAATGCCTCGTCATCGTTTTCAATGACTTTGCCCCGGTTGGATAATATTCCAATGTATACCGCCATTTCATTCATTCCTTTCTATCTCGGTTACAATTAAATTCAAGCCGGCTTGTCCCTATAGTTGCAATGTTTCGTTGTCGAAACTATTTGGGTAAAAAAACACTTTTTGGTATCCTATACGCCATTTCAATTCGTGCAATTTCACTGATTAGAAAATCTGACCTGCCGTTTACCTTTCTGCCTACCGCCGAAACAGAAACACCCAACAAGTTGCTCAATTCACCATAACCAATCTTCCGCTCATGAAGCATCGACTTAAACTGCGTATACGGTTTATGTTTCAATTTCTTCATCATTGACACCCTCCTTGTTTCGTTTTCATTAACACAATAACACAATTTGGTTTCGTTGTCAATAACTTTTTAGAAAATTATTTTCTTAAACGAAACATTTTTTAAAAATACTTGCGTATAGTTAGCATATGTGATAACTTAGTAGGGTATAGGGGGAGATATCAATGTTTGGTGAGAATTTAAAATTAGCCAGAATTGAAAGAGGATATACGCTTGAGTACCTTGCAAATTTGTATAACAATACGTTTGGCGGGGGCTTAAGTAAAGGAACTTTATCAAAATATGAAAACGGCAAACAGGAACCAATGATTCGTGTGGTTGCAAATTTGTCAAAGCTGCTGAATGTAAGCATTGACTACCTGCTGGACAAAGACCAGGCTGAAATAGAAAAAGAAATGGAAAAGTTTCGAAATCGTGAGAAAATGATCAAGATGCTGGACCAGCTTTCGGAGGATCGTAGACAGGTGATTGAGAATCTGATTGCTCTTGAATGGACGCAGCAGCAACAGAAATAATCTTAATCTGTGTTTCTGTATCCAGGTTTTCAAACATTTTTATTATCTCTTTTTTTGACCTGTCCATTTTCAGTCCTCCATTCTATTACAAGTATTTTTCCTACCATATTTTAACATTTGATATAAAAAAAGTCAAACACTTTCACAAATTTTGAGTAATTTTCTCTGGTTTGTATAAGGCGAACGTTTGTTCTACAATAGAATACCCTAAATTATGGGTTTTGTAAAGCTGTTTTTTAAGATTTTCTTTATTATATGTTTTCTTAATATAAAAATATAAATTATTTAGATATGACCCAACCAAACCCCTTGTTGACAAACTCTGTTGTGAAAAGCTATAATAAACTGGTTGCATATTTTACCAACAGAGGGTATCATTTGGTAAGCTCATCGCATACAATAAAAACATCCTCGGTTGGTTAACCTAGGTTTATATTATACTTGGATGTACACGAAAGGGTGGTCATCACAATGGGCGACACCATACATTCTTCAATCATTGCGTCTGCCGTAATGAGCGAAACCAACACCGCGGGCGGAATGATTTTTGCCGGCTGGGCAATCATGATCGTTTTGCTTGCCATGGCATTCGTTTTTCTTCGCTGTGGCAAAAAGGAATATGCGGTTGCCATACTCCCCCTTCTGATCACCCCGTTTTTCTATATCATAAGCGGTGTAATCGCCCGATTGTTTGACGTAATTGCGCCGTTTTCGATTCCCGAGCTTCGTGTAATTATCACCATTAGTGCAGGTTTGATTTCCTGCCTCCTGCTGGGCTTGGCTTCAAAACAGATTAGCGGGCTTCGCACCCGCCATGTGTTTTTTTGGAGCTGCGCCGCATTTGTGATTATTTTAACACTTGTTTTTGTCTCAAACATGCTTATTGCCGCCCGATAATTGTACAAGCTGTTTAAAAGCGATTACTGCTTTTTGACCAATTTAATATATTCAATGGTTGAATACCGTTAAAATGTTGATACCGTAGGGGCGGATATGGAATCCGCCCCTACATCACCAAATAATATAGGGCACAAAATGCGAGCCACGACCT
>DHOG01000097.1:0-331 GCA_002410715.1 Ruminococcaceae bacterium UBA5396
GTCCCGTGTTCTTCCCAAAACTTCGAATTCGGTATAATCCGACACCTTCACAATATGACTGTGCCCCCCCGAAACAACAAGACATAAAAACGGCGGCTCAAGTTCGGGAAAGGCAATATAGTTGGCGGCAATATGGGAACGCAGATGATGAACCGGGATCAGCGGAAGCCCCGTGGACATGGCGAGTCCCTTTGCAAAATTCACCCCAACAAGCAGCGCACCAATCAAGCCGGGGGCATGGGTAACCGCGACCGCATCGATTGAGGAGAGTCGAGTGCCGGCATCTTCCAGTGCCTGTCTAACCACGCCGGAAATTGCTTCGGCATGCCGT
>DHOG01000097.1:560-878 GCA_002410715.1 Ruminococcaceae bacterium UBA5396
GCAATTTCCGGTACAACGCCGCCATAAAGCTTATGCTCCTCAACCTGCGAAGCGATGACATTTGAAAGAACCGCTCTTCCGTCCTGTACAACCGCCGCCGCCGTTTCGTCACAGGATGTCTCAATTGCTAATATTTTCATGATGGTTTATCTTCCTTCTGTTTATAAGTATCCTAAAATTTGTGCCTTTCCGCACTATCTGCACAGAAAAGCACAAATGATTTTTCTCTGATGTTCCCTGCCTTTTTGGGATTTCAGCCATTTCCTCTTTGGTATAGCCATGGCCCGGCTTTTTATACAGTAGGGGCGGATTCAATAT
>DHOG01000097.1:997-5140 GCA_002410715.1 Ruminococcaceae bacterium UBA5396
AGCGAGTTACACAATTTACGATACAGTAGGGGCGGATTCAATATCCGCCCGTTTAATATGCATCTCTCATGCGGACAGATATGGAATCTGTCCCTACAGCACATACACGACGATTATGCGTACAACCTCGGCTCCCTCTTAGAGGGAGATGTCGCCCGTAGGCGACTGAGGGAGATTTCTATACTATGAAAGTCATCTTCCTACTACTCCCTCCGTCAGGCTTCGCCTGCCACCTCCCTCACCGAGGGAGGCTTTTGCCGGCTCCCTCTAAGAGGGAGCTGTCGCCCGTGAGCGACTGAGGGAGATGTTTTTTCACTGCAATGTCAATTGCTGTACAAGCACCGCTGAAATTTTCGTTAATATCCCTGTTTGTAAACCTTAAAACTTTTATGCCATATTGCCTTAAAATCCCGGTTCGATTTGTATCATATTCAAATTGTTTTGATTGATAGTGTCCGCTTCCATCAAGTTCTATAACCAAGCGCGCCTTGGCACAGAAAAAGTCAACAATATAATTATCAATAACCTTTTGTCTTTGAAAGCGTACAGGATATTTTGCAAGAAACTCATACCATAGCTTGCGTTCTTGAGGCGTGGCATTTTTCCTTAAAGATTTCGCATTTTTTATTAGATTTTTATTATATGATAGTGATATTTCAATCACTCCCTCCGTCAGGCTTCGCCTGCCACCTCCCTCACCGAGGGAGGCTTTTCCCGGCTCCCTCTTAGAGGGAGATGTTTCCCGCTATGAATGCCCTAAATCGGATAGAGCAGAGCCCTATCCCTACAACATATATGCAATATGATCGATATTTTAAAACGCATTAAAAATATAACGAGTAAATTGCAGCGTCCTCTTTGGGTGAATCATAAAACCCCGGGCGGATACCTTCTTGCTCAAACCCAACACTTTCATAGAGGGCGATGGCGGCATGGTTTGAAACACGCACCTCCAGCGTCAGTCGTGATATGTTGTGCTTCTTTGCGTATCCAATCACTTCATATAAAAGAGCGGTGGCAACACCTCTTCGCCGATAGCCCGGGTGAACCACAATATTCGTGATTGCACCCTCATCCAATATGTGGTGCATCCCTATATATCCCCAAGCCCGCTCGGTTTCCACATTCTCGGCGACATAGAATACCGCCAGAGGGTTCTGAAGCTCCCCCGCCAGCGCATCATAAGACCACGGGCGCGAAAAAGTAAGACTTTCAAGCTGCGCCAAGTCATCAAGATGATCGGTGTGCATTGGATATATGGCAAGTTCGGGAGGTTTGCTTTTCTCCTGCATTTTAATCTGTTTCCTTTCGTAAGCAATCCGTTTCCTATGGTAACCGGGTGTCAACCATTCACGGTTGAAAGGTAGCAAAAAGACAATCATTTCTCATCTATTCTGCCCGTCAGCAGGGTATCCGCCAAGCAAGCAACCGCCTTTTCCAGTTGATGGCGTGTTAGACGGTAGATATCAATATCTCCTCCGTAAGGATCTCCAATCCCTTCCCCGCCTATTGCGGAAAGGATATGAACCTTTTCGGGATTTACGCCCCGACCGACTATTGCGGCGGCATGGGATTTGCTCATTACCGCAATTAGGTCTGCCTGCTCAAGCAGATGGGCTGAAACCGATCGAGAGCGGTGTTGTCTCAGCGGCTGGGCGTATTTCTCATCCAGCTCAGAAACTGCCTGAACGGCATTGGGATTTGCCGGCTCACCAAAAGCTGCCAATCCCGCACTTTCTATCATTATATCCAGCCTACCACGCTTGTCAAGTTCCCGCCGCATCAAAGCTGCCGCCATGGGACTGCGGCAGGTATTCCCTGTGCATACAAAAAGAATTTTCATAGAAACGTTATCCTTTCGCATCATACCATGTTTCCCCGATTTGAACATCCGCCTCCAGTTTTATCGACAGATTGGCGGCCCCCTCCATCTCCTCTTTCAGCAAGGCAGCAGCCTTTACAGCCTCCCCGGCGGGGGCTTCAACAATCAGCTCATCATGAACCTGAAGAATCAAACGCGCCCGCATCCCCTCAGCCGCAAGGCGTTTATGCACCCTCACCATTGCAATCTTAATAATATCGGCGGCGGTGCCCTGTATAGGCATATTCATTGCCACCCGTTCGCCGAACGAGCGCATCACCGCGTTGGAAGCCCGAAGCTCGGGCAGCGGACGGCGGCGGGCAAACAGTGTTTCGGCATATCCCTTTTCTTTTGCCGTCTCCACCATGCTTTCCATAAACTCCGCTACTCCTGCATAATGCGCCAGGTACTGGTCGATATAGCGCTTGGCCTCCTTGTAGGATACACCGATATCCTTTGAAAGGGAATGAGGCCCAATTCCGTATACGATGCCGAAATTAACGGCTTTTGCTTGAGAGCGCATCAGCGGGGTTACCATATCCTCGGGCACACCAAACACCTGGGAGGCAGTGACGCTGTGAATATCGGTACCGGAATTAAATGCGTCAATCATATTCTTGTCATTCGCCATATGCGCCAAAACACGGAGCTCAATTTGCGAATAATCGGCATCACACAAAACCCATCCCTTAGGCGCATGGAAGAATCGGCGCAGCTCCCGTCCCAGATCCTGCCGGACAGGGATGTTCTGCAAATTCGGTTCGGCGGATGAAATACGTCCGGTTCTGGTTTCGGTCTGATTAAAGGATGTGTGAATCCTTCCATCACATCCAATCACCTTGAGCAGACCGTCACAGTAGGTGGATTTCAGCTTGGCAAGCTGACGGTAATCCAGCAGCATGGCAACCGCGGGATGGGCATCCCGAAGACTCTCAAGCACCTCTGCGTTGGTGGAATAGCCCGACTTGGTTTTTTTCTTTGGGGGCAGCCCCAAGTCCTCAAATAGTGCCTTTGCAAGCTGCTTGGGACTGTTGAGATTAAATTCATACCCTACCGCCTCGGTGATGGCGCACTGGATATCGGCGATTCGTTTGTCAAGCGTTTTCCCAAAGGCAGCCATCCCCTCTGCATCCACATCAAAACCGATGTTTTCCATATCTGCAAGCACATAAGCCAACGGGATTTCAACATCACGCAGCAGCTCCTCCTGCCCATGTGCCGCCAACTCACATTCCAGTCTGTCCGCAACGGCAGGCAGAAATGCCGCGCCCCAGTCCTCACCCTCAACCGTCGGGACTGTCACCTCATATTCCTGTGCCAGCCGGGTGAGGGAATAATCCGAAGCCAGGGGATTTAGCAGGTAGCCCGCCAGCATGGTATCAAATTGGGTTCCGCGCGGCATCAGCCCCTCGGCCAGCAAAGCCGCACAAAGCGGCTTTGTGTCTGCAACCCGCTTTATTATATTACTGTCACAGATTCGCGCTTTCAACCTCTCAAAACCATCGGTTTCAGCGGGTATAACAGCCACCCGCCCGTCAAATGCCACCACCACATTTATTAGTTTCCCGTCTTTTATTTGGGCAGTCATGTCAAGTCTTTTATTTTTATCAACCCATTCAAGCAGGTCTTGAAGTGCCTCCCCGCCCTCTGCTTTGACGGTTTGTCCGGTAACCGATTGCTTTGCGGGTATGGCATCCGGCGTATCAAGTCCCAGTTTTGTAATCCAAGAAAAAAACTCTAGCTTTACAAACAGGGAAGCAAGCTCCTGCTTTTTCATGGGTTCAAGCATATAGCCATTGATATCACGCTCGATAGGAACGTCACAGCAGATGGTGCCGAGCCGTTTGCTTAGGTAAGCGCTCTCCTTTCCCGCATCCAGCTTTTTGCGTAGAGAATCCCTGATTTCCAGTGAATCAAGATTGGTATAGATATTGTCAAGGCTGCCATAGCTTTGCATCAGACTGAGCGCCGTCTTTTCCCCCACCCCCGGCACGCCGGGGATATGGTCGCTGGCGTCCCCCATCAACGCTTTCAGATCAATCAGCTGTTCGGGTATCAGACCATATTTTTCACGAATTGCCGCAGTATCATATATCGTGGTTTCGGGTTTTCCCATCTTGGTGGCCGCCAGAAAAACCGTGACCCCCTCACCCACAAGCTGGAGGGAATCTCTATCCCCGGTTGCAATAATGCATTCGGCACCCTGTTGGACCGATGCCTTTGCCAGTGTGCCGAGTATATCGTCGGCTTCATAGCCTTCCCGCTCCACCACATGGCAGCGT
>DHOG01000097.1:5341-14942 GCA_002410715.1 Ruminococcaceae bacterium UBA5396
GCCCATGAGTGTCAGCATTTCCTTTAAAATCGGCATCTGCTGACCAAGCTCATCCGGCATGCCCTTGCGCCCCGCCTTATATTCGGCATATTCCTGATGGCGGAAGGTGGGCGCGCGCAGATCAAATGCCGCTGCAATACCGTCGGGCTGCAGCTCCTCCCGCAGCTTATGCAGGATCAGCAAAAAGCCGTATAGTCCGTTGGTGTACTGTCCGTTTTTTGTGGTCAGCAGCTTTATGCCGTAAAAAGCGCGATTTACAATACTGTTTCCATCCAGCAGCAGCAAGCGCATGAAAATCCCCCTTAATAAATCTTTAAATAGTATAACACAAATAGTATAAAAACAAAATTATGGTTTTACGGGGGAAATGCGAAAATATAAAACGGGCGGATATGGAATCTGCCCGCATTTATCATTAAACGACCGGTACAAAACAGGGCTGACGCACAACTTTTTCATTGTGCGTCAGCCCCGTTGAATGAATTCAATACCAACCAATATCCTTGCCCTGTCGCACCATTTCTTCCACCGGAGGGTGATGGGGACAATCAAGCGTGGTGCGGCGGTTGCGGGGAGCCGCCCAGCGCACCGCATTTCCTAAGATTTTCTGTATATGGGGATTATGATATGTAGGGTTGGTTTCATGCCCCGGCTGAAAATAAAACACATGGCCCAAACCTCTTGTCCAGCAGCAGCCCGAGCGGAACAGCTCTCCGCCCCGGAACCATCCGCTGAATACCAAGCTTTCAGGCTGGGGGATATCGAAGAACTCCCCGTACATTTCCTCACACTCTAGATCAAAGCAGGCAGGAACCCCCTCGGCAATCGGATGCCCCGGATCAACGCACCATACCCGCTCATAATCGCCTTCACGCCAACGCAGCGAGCAGCTGGTTCCCATAAGCAATTTAAAGGGCTTTGCAAAGTGTGCCGAGTGCAGGGCAATAAAGCCCATGCCTTTATTCACACGCTCCCTGATGCTTTGTGCCAGGACATCGGGTACATCGCCGTGCGCCATATGTCCCCACCAGATCAGTACGTCGGTGTTATCCAGCACCTCATCAGGCAGTCCGCAATCAGGCTGGTCCAAGGTCGCGGTTTTGGCCTCGATCCCATCCATGCCATTCAAAAAGCCGGCAATCGCTCCGTGTATTCCTCTGGGATAAATCGCCTTGACTTCATCCATTTCACGATCGTGGATATTTTCGTTCCATACAGTTACACGAATCATTGTCAATGACCCTCTTTATATTTCACATTTTATGACCGATCGGGTTCGGTCGGATTCAAAGGCAGCTTCCATAATCTTCATAACCCGCATCGCCTCCTCCGGCTTGACCCTTAGTTCGGCAGTGCCATCCAGAAAGTCTGCAAGGTTGCGATAAAATATATCAAAGTCGGGCTTCCACAGGTCTCCGTCCAGTTCAATCTCCTCAATGGTATCCTTGGCACGGGGCGCCATGGTTTTGGTGGGGCCTGCCTTGGTATAAATGATTTCCTCTTCCCATGTGACCTCGTGTTCCTTGGCACGGACAATCCGCCCGTTGCAGTCCCATGTGGGAATGGTCAGAGCGCCGCGGTTACCAAAGACAAGCCAGCGGGGTGCAGAGAGAAAATGACTGGTTCCAACCTCAATTGTAACCGAAGGTCCCTGCTCAAAATGCATGATCATCTTAAAGCCGTCATCGCATTCCTTATAATTAACATGATACAATTCGCAGTATACATCGGTAACTTTTTTAGGACTCATCATCATAACCATCTGGTCAATCAGATGCACGCCCCAATCCAGCATCATACCGCCGCCTGCAACAGCATACTGTCGCCAGCCCTCAGGAATACCCCGTGAACCGGTAACCCGGGATTCTATTTCAAACACGTCACCCAGCAAGCCTTTTTCGACTGCATCGCGCATCTCAAGATAGTCCGGGTCAGCCCGCCGGTTTTGATGAATTGTAAACTTACTGCCGGTTTTGGCTGCACAGTCCATCAGCTCCTGCAGCTCGTCACTTGTCATGGTGACCGGCTTTTCACAAACCACCAGCTTGCCCGCCTCCATCGCTCGGCATGCAAGCTCCAGGTGAAAGTTGTTGGGGGTGGCGACAATAACAATATCTATTTCCTTGTCACCAATTAGATCCTCATAGGAGGAGTACGCTTTTGTGATACCGTCTTCCTGAGCTTGTTTCATACGTTCGGGATTGATATCGTAAACGCCAGTGATTGAAACCCGTTCTGTTTTGCAAATACCGGTTTTGTGCCAACGTCCCATACCGCCGTATCCGACAATCGCGGCTTTATACTGCTTCATTTATTAAATCATGCCTTTCTGGATAAGAGAATTATTGCCTTCGGCTTCCAGCCGCAGGTAGTTAACTTTTGATTCAGGACCACCACATGGTGCCCGGCTGTTCGAAAATCAGGATATCCTTCAAAAATGTAACTGCTTTTTCGAGTCCTTCCCGCGGCGACATCAACCCATCTTCATGTTCAATGCTGACAGCACCGTCATAACCGATCTGGCGTAATGTGGAGATCATATCCTTCCACAACATGGTGTCAGAGCCGTACCCGATGGTTCTGAAAACCCAGCTTCTATCGTTCATGTTTTCAAATGAACGTGTATCGAGAACGCCGTTTACTGCAGTGTTATATTTATCGATTCGGGTATCCTTTGCATGGAAATGATAGACCGCACCCTTAAGCTCCCGCAGAGCCGCAACCGGATCAATCCCCTGCCAAATCAGGTGGCTGGGATCAAAGTTCGCGCCGATGATATCCCCCACCGCCTCACGCAGGCGGAGCAATGTCATGGGATTATAAACGCAGAAGCCCGGATGCAGCTCAAAAGCAATCTTTTTGACGCCGTAAGACTCTGCGATTTCCGCCGCCTTTTTCCAGTAAGGAATCAGCACCTCGTTCCACTGCCAATCAAGAATTTCGCCGTAATCATTGGGCCATGCACAGGTAACCCAGTTGGGGCGCTTGGACTCGGCGCAGTCGCCGGGGCAGCCCGAGAAGGTCACAATGGTATCTACACCCAGCTTTTGTGCAAGACGGCAGGTATCAACAAAAACATTGTGGTATCCTTCCGCCAGCTCCTTATTTGGATGTACCGGATTGCCATGGCAGGATAGGGCGCTGATTCCGAGATTCAGCCGCTCCATCATTGCCTTGAACGCATCAATTTTTGCCTGGTCATTTAGATATACCGATGGCTTTAGGTGGTTCTCATTTGTATAGCCGCCTGTGCCGATTTCAACCTGTTCGACCCCGAGCTTGCTTAAATAAGAGAATGCCTCCTCGGCTGCCATACCTTGAAGCGGCACCGTCAAAACGCTCAATTTCATAAAAAACAACCTCCATATTTAATGATAAATATTCACTGTATGTTATGTTGTATTTTAAACTCATCATAAACCATTATACATTCTTTTTCTTATTTAACAGCAACTATCCTTGCGGATTTACTAAACTATTTTACACTCGATGTATTCTCAGCAGAGCGCCGATAGAAAGAAGGAGTCCGTCCCGTCACCTTTTTAAATGCCTTATAGAAATTGGTGCCGTTGTTAAAGCCGCATGCCATGGCAATTTCGGTCAAATTCATTGACGTAGTTTTGATCAGCTCAATCGCCCTCTGTACACGTTTATGCACAATATATTCAATCGGAGACACGCCGTTGAATCGTTTGAACAGCGTGGAAAAATAGCTCGGGCTGACATGCACAATATCGGCAAGCTCGGACAGCCTGAGGTCCTTGTCAAGATTACTGTTTATATAGCTGATTACAGCATTGAGATATTCTATTTCGTTTCCTGACAATGGTTTTACAACTTTGCCGTGTTCGATATAATCATAGTTGCGGATAATTTCAGTGAAAATTGTCTGCAGCTTAATTTTCACAATCAGCTCATAGCATAGCTTTCTTGATTGCAGTTCTTGCTGGATATCACGAATTAGGGAGAAGATCCGGGCTGTCGCAGGATTCTCCCGATCAAGCTTGTTGGAGAAATTAGGACCCCGTTCGAAAAATATCAGTAAGAAATTGTAATCAATATCGTTGGAAAGCGAGTTCCAGATAAATGAAGGATCAAAATGTATCACTAAATGATGCAGCGTTTCATTTTCTTCCATCAGAAGGGCATGGGACTCGCAGTTATTGAGAATAATAATATCACCGCGCTGCAGATTATAAACACGGTCGTCGATTTGATATCTACCGGTTCCTTCCACAACACAGGACAATTCTAGTTTGTGATGGATATGCGCTGCCACACGATATGTACTGTCAATATAGTGATCATCCAATGTCAACAGGACCGAGCCCATTTTATCTCGAAGAACCATAGAGAATCCCCCATTATCTGACCACTACTTGCATAGCGGCAACCCTGCGGTATAACCTTAGTAATTAGTATAAAGTTTGTTTGTAATTATGTCAAACACAAAATCAAATTCATCCTTGTTTAGTAGATGATTTCTGCAAAACAATCTCGAGAAATGTTGCAAAAGAATTCTCCGAATGCTACCATAGATCAAGATTCATTATCAGGGAGGCTCTTTTTGTGCGACTATCGGTTATCCTTGGCTATCTAAAGCCCTACACCAAGCACTGTATCATGGCTCCGCTGTTTAAGTTTATCGAAGCGGTGCTGGAACTATTTCTGCCGCTGGTAATGGCAAATGTCATCGACAAAGGAGCGGCTCGCGGCGATGCGGGTTATGTATTGGGTATGGGCGCTGTCATGCTGTTGATTGTCACTGTTGGGCTGGGCTGCTCGCTGGTCTGCCAGTACATGGCTTCGGTGGCATCACAGGGGTTTGGCACCGTTCTCAGAAACGCCGTTTTTGAGCGTATTAACCGTTTGTCCCACGCCCAAATTGACCGGTTGGGCATCCCCTCTCTCATCAATCGTGTCACAGGGGATACGCAACAGCTTCAATATGCGGTGGCAATGCTGCTGAGGCTGGTGGTCCGCGCACCCTTTCTATGTATCGGCGGTATCATAATGGCGCTGACCATCGACCCCGGGCTTTCGCTGGTGGTGATTGCTGCCATTCCCCTCTTTCTAATTGTAATTATCCTGGTTATGAGGCTTACGGTTCGCCTGCATCGCACGGTTCAGAATCGACTGGATAAGCTGACATTGATTCTGCGTGAAAACTTGTCGGGCGTCAGAGTCATACGCGCCTTTACAAGAACCAAACAGGAGCAAAAGCGATTTTCCGCTTCGGTTGACCAGCATACCCAAGCCTCGCTTGGGGCGGGTGTCCTGTCTGCCCTTCTCAACCCCGCAACCCAGCTGATTATGAACGCTGCAATTGTTGCGATTGTCTGGTTTGGAGGAATTCGGGTGAATGCCGGTGGGATGTCAACCGGTGAGGTAATCGCATTTATCAACTATGTAAACATGATTTTGCTTGCACTCATGGTGGTTTCTAACCTGGTGATTACTTTCACAAAAGCATACACCTCAGCGGGACGTGTCGCCGAGGTGCTGGCAACCCAACCGGCTGTTTCCGACAGCCAGCATTTGGTTGAGAACCCGTCTTCCAAAGCACCTGCCGTTGCTTTTTCTCATGTTTATTTTTCATACAATGACAACCAAAATGACCAGTACGATTTGACGGATATAATCGCCGTTATACCAAAAGGGGCAACCGTAGGGGTAATCGGCGGTACCGGTGCGGGCAAATCCACCCTGATGAACTTGATTATGCGATTTTTTGATGTGCAGTCGGGGGAGGTACAGGTAGACGGAATCAATGTAACCCACTATCCTCTGGAAACGCTTCGGTCAAAAATCGGATTGGTTCCCCAAAAGTCGGAACTGTTTTCTGCAACCATTGCCCAAAACATCCGTTGGGGCAAGCCTGACGCATCGGATCAAGAAGTGCGAAATGCGGCGGCTGCCGCCCAGGCACTTGAATTTATTGAGCGACAGCCGGATGGCTTTGATGCCATGGTGGAACGAGGCGGAGCCAATTTGTCGGGAGGTCAAAAGCAGAGGCTTTCAATCGCCCGCGCATTGGTGCGCCGTCCCGAAATATTGATATTGGATGATGCCTCCAGCGCGCTGGATTATGCCACCGATGCGGCACTCCGTCGTTCGATTCGAGCCATGAGCAAGGCGCGCGAGATAACGATTTTTATGGTTTCTCAACGCGTCGGTACGATACAGCACGCAGATATGATATTGGTGATGGATGACGGTTATCTGAAAGGCGTGGGAACCCACCAACAGCTGCTTGCCTCTTGTGAAGTATACAGGGAAATTTGTTCGGTACAGCTTTCTTAAAATGCAGGGCAAGAGCAGAGCCCTTGCCCTGCAGGGTCAAAAACCGGATGTCCGGAGCTTGCCGTCAATGACATCGCTTATAATCGGCTTATCACCGCAATTTGAGGAGTCAAACCATGAAAAATTCCGGATTTACCCGCCTTCTCCGCAGTCTTGCAAAATATCGTCTTCTGATTATTGGCATGCTGCTCTCTTCCGCTGTGGGCAATACAATGCTTTTGCTTGCGCCCAGGCACATTGCAAAAGCAATTGATTTGATTGCACCGTTAAACGGCGATTATTCACTTTTGCTGCAAGAGCTTGTCATCCTCGGAGCCCTCTATGTATCAGGCGGAATTTTTACATGGCTGTCGATGGTGCTGGCGAATTCAGCCGCAAACCGGACGGTTCGTGACCTTCGGAATCAGCTGTTTGAAAAGCTGGCGCGCCTGCCCCTTGGATATTTCGACAACAATCCGCGGGGAGATATGATCAGCCGTTTTACAAATGATATAAACGCAATATCCGACGGACTGAATCAAGGAGTCATCCAGCTGGTTTCGGGTATAATTACGGTTGTTCTTTCTTTGGTTTTTATGCTGACGCTCAACCCATACGTTACCCTCGTCGCCGTTTTTGTTATGCCCATAAGCTTTCTTATCGGGTTTTCTATTACAAAATACGGAAAAAGCAAATTCAAGGAGCAAAGCCGCGTTTTGGGTCAGCTGAACGGATATGCCGAGGAAACCATCAGCAGTCATCATACCGTAAAAGCCTTCGGGTATGAAAAGGCTGCCGATACACGCTTTGGTGAGATAAACCGCCAGCTTTACGAATGCGGCTACCGTGCACAGTTTGCATCGGCGCTTGTCAATCCTTCCACCCGATTTGTCAATAATATTGCCTATGTTCTGGTCGGTGTTCTGGGCATCATTGCGGTATTGCGCAACACCCTGACGGTGGGAGGGGTAGCCGGGTTTCTGACCTATACCGCCCAGTTTTCCAAGCCGTTTAATGAAATCACCGCAGTTACCATGCAGCTGCAGCTCGCCATGGCCTCGGCAAGGCGGGTATTTGGGCTGCTGGATGAGGAGGAGCTGAGACAATCCACGGTTTCCGAGAATCTTCCCGGCGGATTGGGCTTGGTTGAGTTCAAGGATGTATGTTTTTCCTATCAACCCGAAACGCCCCTAATTAAGAATTTAAACCTTTCGGTACGCCCTGGCGAAACCATAGCAATTGTAGGGCCAACCGGCGCCGGAAAAACCACCCTTGTCAACCTGCTGATGCGGTTTTATGAGATTGACAGCGGTTCTATCCTGATTGACGGCGAAGATATCACATCCCTCACAAGGGAAAGCCTCCGCCGTAGCTTCGGGATGGTTTTACAGGATACATGGCTTTTTTCGGGCACGGTGCGGGATAACATCGCATACGGTAAACCGAAGGCTACCGACATCGAAATAGAGCAAGCGGCACGTGCAGCACACGCCCACAGCTTTATACGCCGGCTTCCCGATGGTTATAACACTCCCATCACCGAGGATGGCGGAAATCTTTCGCAGGGACAAAAACAGCTCCTGACAATCGCACGTGCCATGCTGCTTGATCCCCCCATGCTTATTCTGGATGAGGCAACCAGCTCGGTGGATATTGTTACAGAGATCCGAATCCAGCGGGCTTTTCGAAAGCTGATGCAGGGCAAGACCACCTTTATTATTGCACACAGGTTGTCCACAATTCGTGATGCCGACCGTATCCTGGTATTGAATCAGGGTGATGTTGTTGAACAGGGGTCCCATTCCGAACTGCTTGGTCTGGGAGGATTTTACAGTCGGCTGTATCAGTCACAATTTGCTCCAAGTGAATGATATTTCGTAGGGTATTTACGAGGGGTGCGCACTGTGTTGTCTGCGGCAACTCTAGAACGGCAAGAGAAGGCAAGAGCAGAGCCCTTGCCCTACATATATCATGAAAATTTGGGGTGCCTGCAGGCGGCAATATCAAACCAAGCCCCGTATTGTATTTCCATCAGCCCGATTTACTCAAAAGACAGTGCAAGGCATTTAAGTTTTTTGCTTGACTATGGCAAATCGTGCTGTTATAATACCATAGTGCTTATTATGGACAGTATGCCTATAGGTGGCATTGTGTCTGTTTGAGGGCGCAGATATCCTTGCTCCGGTAGACTGCCGGGGCCATTAGACCATGAGGAGGTGCAACAAATGTCCACAGTAAAAGGTTCTTATGAAGCCGTTTTGATTTATTCCATGACACTTGGTGAAGACGGTATAACAGCGATCGGTGATAAATTTAAGACGCTTATCGAGCAGAATTCCGAATCGTGCGAAGCAGACGAGTGGGGCAAGCGCAGGCTGGCTTATCCGATTAATGACGAAAATGAAGGCTTTTATGTACTTTACAAATTCGTCAGCTCACCGGACTTCCCTGCTGAGCTTGACCGTGTCTGTAAAATTACCGAAGGTGTATTGCGATCTTTGATTATCCGCAACGATAAGTGAAGGAGGAGCAAAAATGCTGAATGTAGTTTGTTTAATGGGAAGACTCGGTTCTGACCCTGAGCTAAAGTATACTCCATCACAGGTTCCGGTAACGAATTTTAGCATTGCGGTTCAACGTTCTTATCAACCCAAAAACGGGCAGGAAAGACAAACCGATTGGATTGACATTGTAGCCTGGCGTGGTACAGCTGAATTTATTTCACGTTATTTCCGCAAGGGTTCAATGATTGTTGTCAACGGTTCTATACAGACCCGTTCTTACACCGACAAAGACGGCAACAAGCGTACGGCTTTTGAAGTTGTTGCCGACAACGTATTCTTTGGTGAATCCAAGCGTGACGGCGGTGCTTCGCCTTCAGGACGCTATGATTCACAGGTTCCGCAGTTCAGTGAGCCTCAGCCGGCATTTTCAACCGCCTCTTCCGGCGATTTTGAAGAAATTGTTGGCGATGATGAGCTTCCGTTTTAATGCGGAAAATGATTTTTCAGTAAAGGAGGCCAATGACCATGGCTGATAGACCCGATAGACCCGAACGTTCAGAACGTCCGGGACGCCGTAAAGGCCGCCGCAAGGTGTGCAGCTTCTGCGTTGATAAAATCGATTATATCGATTATAAGGATGTTGCGCGTCTGCGCCGTTGTATGTCCGAGAGGGCAAAGATTCTTCCCCGCCGCGTGACAGGCACCTGTGCCGGACACCAGCGCGAAATGACGGTTGCAATTAAACGCGCGCGTCACATTGCTCTGCTCCCCTTCGAGAGTGAATAAAAAAGTGCTTCGCACTTTTTCAAAGATGC
>DHOG01000097.1:15114-21327 GCA_002410715.1 Ruminococcaceae bacterium UBA5396
TTCAAAGATGCTTCGCACTTTTTCCGAAAGTGGCATGCTTTTTTAAAGATATTTCGCATCTTTTCCGAAAGTGGCATGCTTTTTCAAAGATATTTCGCATCTTTTCCGAAAGTGTACTGGCATGCTTTTTCAAAGGTGCTTCGCACTTTTCCGAAAGTATTGACATGCTTTTTCGAAGATGTTTCACATCTTGTCCGAAGGTGCTGCACGTCTTTTCCTAAACATTCAAAAACGCTTGTGCGCCATATTTATGGCACGCAAGCGTTTTTTGGCTTTGCATGAATCCCGATTGTACAATTGTGTTTTATGCAATGATCGTCATGAATCTCTGCATTTAATTCCCATCCGTAGGGAACGCTGTCCTCAGCGTTCCGCTTGTACATATATATCAAATGTAATTGGGGTAGTAGGGCAAGGGTTCTACCCTTGCCAAATATGAATATGGTTGGACATAATGCAATATTTATTAACCATACATTTTCGTAAACGTATTTAATTTTAGATTTCATGGTCAATTGCATTCACTATATTTAATAATGGCGGTATTCCATTCGGGCGAACGCAGTTCATCCCTACGCTACTCCCTCCGGCTAATGGAATTGTTTTCACCGACGGCGGAGCTGTTGAAAAAATTCACGCAGCAGCTCGGCAGATTCATCCGAAAGCAGTCCGCCCTCACAAATCGGACGGTGGTTATAAGGCATTTCAAATAGATTTGTTACCGAACCGCATGAACCCGCCTTCAGGTCGGCAGCCCCAAAAATAACGCGGTCAATTCGTGCGTTGATGATGGCACCGGCGCACATCGGGCAAGGCTCTAACGTAACATATAATTCGCAATCAAAAAGCCGCCATCCGCATCGGCTGCGACAGGCATTGTGAATGGCTTCAATTTCGGCATGGGCAAGGGCATTTTTTTCAATTTCCCGTCTGTTGCGTCCCCTGCCTACGATTTCGCCTTTATGAACAATTACGGCTCCTACCGGAACCTCGCCCTCGGCCGCTGCTTCTTTTGCCAGCTCCAGTGCCTGTCTCATAAAATATTCGGAGCAGACATGACCCTCCATCAGGCAGTTCCTCCAAACAGTGTATTAACTACGGTAAGAAGTAAGAAAATAACCAGGCTGGCAATCATGGCAGGTGCAAGGAGAAGACTTCCTGCAAGACGTGAAGATGCCATCTGCTGGGGATGACTCTGTTGGCGCCGTATAATAGGATCACCCATTGCATACAGAATAACGATTGCCACCAAGCCGATCATGCCAATTAGAGAGAATACAATCAAGATCATTTTCTGATTCTGTTCTGTTGTTAAATACAGACCGGCATAAGAAAGCAGTGTGGACATAAAATTATTTAGAAAATGAAGAATCACTGCAATCCAAATGTGACCGGTTTTCACTGCAAGATAGCCGCATGCCAAGCCCACCAAAAAAGCGAATGGTATCTGCAATATATTACCATGCATGAGCGCAAATAATATGGATGAAACAAGTACGGCAAAAAAATCGCCATAGGGACGAAGGGTGCGGAGGATATACCCACGATAGACCATCTCTTCAAAAATGGCAGGAAGCAGCGCGAACACGACAATATTGATAATCAAGCTGACATAATTCTTTTCCATATAGTCAGGCATGGCGGGGCGCTTCAAGCCGATATTCTCTAAAAAATAGAGTATATAGCTTGCGGCGAAATTAGCAAGGATACAAATCGACAAGCCTGCAAGCAAAGCCAGTATTACAAAATGAAAACCCAATTTCCGCTGTTCCCGGATTTTGATACGTGAAAAAGGATTGATACGCCGACCTGCAATCAAGGCCACAATAGGCGCGGGAAGCCCCATTCCGATGGTATAGGCAACCCCATACAAAATCAGAAATCCTGTATTACCCAGCCCGTAATAATTTTGATTAACGGATTCAATCATGCCAATAAGTTTCAAAACGTAAACCAGTATGATAAAGATAACCTGCAAAAGGATGGTTTGAGAGAGTGTGATAAAACCGACAAAATTAGAGTCGTGCCGAAGCGAACGACTTTGCTGCTCATGTTCGCCGCCCTGCTGCCAATTGTTGGAGCTATAACCCGCCATATTAAGCTCATGCCTTTCTAATCTGAATTAGGACTGTTTATAAATATAATTCGTTTGCTGAAAAGATAATTCATAATCAGCACAATAATATTCGCAAGAATTTTAGAAAATCCACCGTTGATATGGCCAACATCAACCATCAGCCACATCATCGCCTCATCCACTCCGAAAGACAGCAATCGGGCGCCAATAAAAAGTCCGAATTCTCTCAACGCCTCTGCCGCCGTGTCTTTGTGTGACTGAAAAACAAACAGCTTGTTCACCGCATAGGCAAACAAGACGGCAGCAACCCATGCAATCGCATTGCTTACAAGGTTGTGAAGTCCAAACGTATTATAACACACGCCGTATGCCATCATATTGACCAGCGTACTGAGAACACCGAAAAAGACATAACTGATTGTTTCGCGGTTGAGTATGCGCGGAAACCGATTCAGCAGATAGCCGAAAAGAGAAAGTGCCGCAAGCGCTGTCAGTCCGCCCAGAATGTTCAAAAAGAAGTCAATAATGCGGAAGGGCTTGTTTTGTAACAGCATCCCAAGAAACAGATTCGCCGCGGCAAGGGCGATTGTGCAGCCCATGGAGATCACTGGGGCACGCCGCCGTCCACTCCAGCCGCCAAACACATACCAAAAAAGACCTGCAAGCACCGCATAGCCTGCCATCAGCAGAGCGATCTCGGCAATCATAATCATCAAATAATGATAATCCTTTGAACCGGATGAAGCAAAAAGCAGGTTTAATAACCACTTTAATCCCTCGGCTGTCAGTAGACTGATTTTGTTAAAATACTGAATAGGCAGAACAGAGAAAACCGTCAGAAGCAGCCCCCAAATGGCTGTCAAGGCAGTAAGCCCAATTGAATATCTTCTTTTTCTATGTGAATCGGTCATTCGGTATCATCATACCTTTCCCAAAACAGCCGACACTTGGTTTTTCAGCTGGTCAAATATTTATTAAGAGTCAAGGCTACACCGCTCTCCGAAAGGGGGGCGGTAATTTCATCTGCAGCTGATTTCACAGCTTGTGTGGCATTGCCCATTGCAACGCCTATACCTGCAAATTGGAGCATATCAAGGTCATTCGGGCTGTCACCAAAAGCAACACTGTCCTTATAGTCAATTCCAACGGCATCCAAAACCCGCCGCATACCGGCTGATTTACTGTTTCCTTGGGGCACAAACTCCAAAAAACCTCCATGGTCAATTATGTTGAAATCTGCATAAAATTTGTCAGAAAAGGGTCTGCAGCTTTGGGCCTCCGCCGAGAATTTTAATACAGCCTGTCCTGCAAATTCACCTTTTTGGGGAACAAACGCATCGGGGTCACTGATTTTATGCCAGTCGCATCCCCAGTTGTTGTTGCCGGGATTGATTACATACAGGCTTTGCTCCCCCTCAAGAATACATAAACCACCGTTTGTGGTGAATAATTCAATGATCCTGCCTATGATAAACGGATCAATTTCCTTTCGGTAAATCATATTTCCGCCAAGCGTAATATGAGTACCGCCACCTGCGATTATCCCATCAAAGCCAATATCCAGGATTGAATCATATATATGACAGGGCGTTCGCCCTGTACATAGAAACACAGAATGTCCCCGCGCCCTGACAGCACGTATCGCCTCAACATCCTGCATGGAAGCAGGCAGGTTATGCTCAGCCAATGTTCCGTCCAGGTCAAAGAAAAATGCCTTTTTTGTCACCGTGTTCGTCCTTCCCGTTATGTTTTTTACTTGCAATGAATTCCAAGCAATTTGGCAGCATTCCCCCCCAGTATTGCATCGCATTCCTGCTGCGTAAAGCTGTACTTCTCCAGAAATCGCCTTGCATACTGTAGTGTGTATGCTTGATCCGCCCATGGAGAATCTGTTCCAAAAAGCACATGATCCGCTCCGATGGCACGAATCATACCTGCAAACCGCTCATGCTGCTCGGGGTGTATTTCCAAGCTAAAGCTGGTATCGACATAAAACCCCATACCGGAATACAAGCCCTCCGCCTCTTCCCACATACGAAACGCCCCCATGTGGGCAAGAATGATTGTCGCATCGGGAACGTTTTCACGCAATCTGACAAAATGCGCGGGGGTACCATGGACAGGGGGAGGCAGACCGATGTCGCTGCCTGCATGAAACAAAACACATAAATCAAGCTCGGCGGCACGGCGAACCACCGCAATGGTGTTTGCATCGTCGGCATAGCATCCCTGATATTCGGGGTGAAGCTTGATTCCGCCGAGTCCCAGCTCTTTGATATGCGCAAGCTCATCCAATGCATCCGGACTGTTGGGATGGACACTGCCAAAGGAACGGAGCCGATCCATTCGGTTGACCTGGGCAGCAAAATGATTCAGCGTTACGGAAGAACGAGGAGCTGTGGCAACCGGCATAACGACAGAGAGGTCAATCCCTGCCGCCTTGGATGATGCCGTAAGACCAGATACAGTGGCATCGGTATAGGGCGCATCCGGATCGCTGTTTGGTTCCTGATGGCGCAAACTCTGAACCAGCCTTGTAAGCGCTTTTTGCGCCAGTGTATCGGGAAATACATGGGTGTGAAAATCTACAATCAATGCTGTCGTCTTCCTTCGCTTAAATTACCCTTTTATTGAATCAAAATCGTATGCTCCGTTGGGATGGTATAGAATAAAGGATGCCTTGTCCCCCAATGCTTCGGTAACCGCCTTGATTTGTCCGTTTACCTGATCGGCGTTATAGTCTTTTGCCTGAAGCCATGGCATAATGTCAGGACGTCCGTCCTTCTCCATAAGCTCAAGACGCAGGCTGATTTGTCCCGCGGCAAGCTTTACAGCGTCGTAGGGACTGCCGGACGGGTTTGTGAGGGTGGTTTCCCCTGCCTTAAGCTTTTTGCCCAGGGTGGAGGGCATTAATACAGGGGCAATAGTATCGGCACCCAAGGTTACAGGATTGCCGCCAAACGGCTCTGTGCCGTCCCCAAACGCCGATAAGCCGGGCATTGCCTGAATCACCTTACAATGATCACCCACAGCGGTATTCAAGTCCCGAACAAACCTTTTAAGAACCTCGATATGAGATAGGGATGTCAGCTCCGAATCGCCGTAAAACGCCCTTGAAGTCTGGTTGGGGAATTGTACGCCGTCAATTATGACCGCACTGAACCCCGAATCCGCAAGCTCTTCCGCCAGACCGATGATATAACGATGCGCATCAGGGGCATAGGGGTTGAGCCAGGGTTTGCCCCCTTTTTCTTTGGAGTTGTCAAGCCAGGTGTAGGAGGGATATTCTTCAAGCTTGATTTTTGCCGATGGCAGATTAAAAGGAGACAACGGGTCACGGAAGGCATAAATCCTCGGAATGGCAATAAATCCCTTATCCTTAATCCTTCGGTTTATCGCCTTCAAATCGTCCAATGCGACGGCATTATCAGAGGCAGCCTTTGATTTATCGGCAAGCTGGGTCGCCGATTTATAATGAAGCACACCCTTCTCATCCTTCAGATCAAAAACTACCGCGTTGAATCCCGCATCTGCAGCTTGACCCAGCACCGAGTCCAGATTCCCTTGGTCGGTTAATGCTGATACTTTGATATAAAAAGCACGCAGACTACCGATGTCACCGGGCGTGACAGAAGTATTTCCGGTGGTTGTGGTGGTACTGGGCGACGTACTATTGGATGAAATGGTGGTTTTGGTGCTTGACGAGGTTTCGGCAGGTCTGCTGTCATTCTCAAGTATGAGTTTTGCAGATAAAAATCCGGCGGGGATGATCATAAGTGCCAAAATGCCCAATCCGATTTTTTTCAGTATTGCTTTCCGGCGGTTATGCTTGTTGAAAACGTTGGGGCCTCGCCGATGAATTTTTTTGCCTTTTCTACGAGACATATCAATTCCTCCCTACCCTGATTGTTGGCATTCCTTATATAGATTAACCATATTATATCGCGCCCCCCTAGAGCGGGGAAACACCTGTTATTCTCTTTTTCTATCAGAAACCCAAAGCGCTGTAATGATCAAATCAACCCGGGCAAAAGCGGCTGCTTTTGCTGTGACGCGCTTGTTGTTCTTAAATTTACATGGAGGCATAAAGCGCGTTATATCATAGACACACTGCCCGAAAACCCCATGAGCGCAAG
>DHOG01000097.1:21537-26648 GCA_002410715.1 Ruminococcaceae bacterium UBA5396
CACCGATGGAAGACCGCGGAATGATTTTGGAACATCGGGGTTATCCAGTCTTTCCATGCCCTCTGTAGTCAACCACGACAGCAGTAAAAACCCTGCGCAAGCACCAAGCGAAAGCCCGATTGCGCCGGGAAGGGACACCGAAAACTGATGATTGATGATCAAAGCGATGCCGATTACAAGATTATTAAAGGCTGCAATCGGAAGCAGACGGCTTATACGGCTGAAAACCTCCGGAAATCTTTTTCTTAGCAGCACAACCGAAGCTATATACAACAGGGCAGTAACGGTGACAATCATCAATGGGCGTATATATTTTGATATAACGCTTGTTCCAATCAGAAGGTCAAGGGGATAGCAAACCAGCACAGTCAATGTTGCGAATATGCAAAGAAGCGCGCTAAATGGAAGAATGTTGGTCCTTTTTTTGGAGATGCGAATCATAACCGATGATCCAAATCCGGTCATAAGGACAACGTTCTGAAGAACTGCCGCAGCCAGTATAAATTTTATAAAATCTGTCATGTAAAGATACAAGTCCTTTCCGGTTTTATTTGAAAGGGGTTTGATATACTGCCTTTCTATCCATTCAGACGCACGGAGGCGTTTTCACGCCTTGCTATAACTGATTGAATCCACTGCAAAAATGCAGCCATAAAGCCAAGCAGCAGGAACGCCGCATAGGGAAGTGCCGCTTCCGGAAGGACAATGGCAAAATTCAACGTTTCACCCCAAAGTGTACCAAAGGATGCCATCTCCCGCAATGCCGAAACGACACATATAACCAACCCGAAACCAAGGGATGAGGCGATGGCGTCGGTCAGTGCCACAACCGGGACATGACTTACCGAAAATCCGCCGGCCCTGTATGAAACCAGAGTGTTGACTGCGGTTAGGGGCAAAAACACATAGAGTGAGGCATACAGCTCGTTTGAAACCGAGCGATCCAGCAAAACTGCGGCACCAAGAAGAATCAGAGCAGCGCCCACTGAATAGATGGGTGCCCGAACCCAGGTGGGAAGCTTATCGCCAAACAGTGACATGAACAGGCTTGCCGGAAGAAGTACGGCGGCAGTGCATAGCGTGAGTACAACACCCTTTTGAAGTGTGACGCCGGCTGCAAGGATGGGGGTGATTCCGATTGCCTGAACCAGAACAATATTCTTTGTCAAGAACGTATCCAAAAACACATTTTTTATTTCAGTCATGGTTTTGGAGAACGGCTGTTTTTCAACTTTACTCATGCCGAATGTCTCCTTCTCTTTATACGCTTCAGATTCACGGCATACCAGCCAAGCCTGTCCAATGTGGTCGCAAAGGCATTAACCAGCAGAATTGCAAAGCATGCCCCTTCTTCAAAACGACCGAAATAGCGCATCAGCATAACAAACAGTCCCGCAAGAACGCCGAAAGCCGTTCTTCCAAGCCAGTGCCTCGGGGCGGTAACAGGATCGTTGAGCATGAAAATACCGCAGAACAGAAGATAGCCCGAACACAGCTCTGCCATTACGCTTCCTGTCAAACCGCCCGAAACACGCGGAAAAAGGGCGGCCAATAGCGCACAAGTGGCAAGATAGGGGAATATAATATATGGTGTAATCGTCCTGCGCACAAGTAAAAACAATCCGCATGCAAGCAAAATGGCAATGGCAGTTGCCCCAATCGGACCGGGGAAATTGCCCAGCAGAAGCATGGTCGGCGAATATAGTGTTTGACCTCCGCTCGCAAGCTGGGCGGCAGGAGATGACAGGGTAATCACCTCGCTCAATGCTCGGCTTGAAAGGGGAAGGGGAATGCCCAGACCGGGGTCGGGATATGTAAAAAAGAAACCGGGAAAGCACAGCGTTACGGCAGCCAACCCTGCGGCAGCCGGATTGAACAGATTGCGGCCGCTGCCGCCCATGGGCATTTTAACCGCAAAAATGGCAAACGCAGCGCCTGCAACAGGAAGCCAATAGGGTGACAACGGAGAGACAAGCGAGCCGATCAACACACCGGTTACCGCAGCCGAACCGTCTGAAATCTTGGGCTTTCTCCTCATTAGAAGATACCCGAATGTTTCAAACAAGACGGCGCTGAGAAGCCCTGTCAGAACAAGCAAAACAGGGCGCACTCCATAATAGATCGCCGATATAACACACAGCGGTGCAAATACAATCAGCAAATCTGCGCACATCTGTGAGCCGCGTTCGCTGCACCTGAGGTGGGGAGCATGCGCCATTTTAAAATTCATCGCCGTCACCCCACTTCACAAAGATATTACCGTGTGCATCACGGGCTTCCAGTACCTTGGCGGTTACATCCAGTCCGGATGGGCAAACATGCGAGCAGACGCCGCAGCCATCGCATTCTTCCGGAAGAAGAGGTGCCAGCCGTTCATACTGCATGTTGTCCAGACGGCGCATAATTTCAAAAGGGAGAAGATTCTTATGGCAGGCGCTTACGCAGCGACCACAGCCTATGCAGGCGTGTGTCGGGACTTGTGTACGTGTTTTTAGCGCGAGGATACAGGTAATACCGGGTACGACGGGGATGTCGGTGTGCTGAACCGTAATGCCTGTCATGGCATCACCCAGAATGACATATTCGGGATCCTGGGCAAGACCGCAGAAGCGAAGCACATCTTCTACCATTGTACCAAACGGAACCCGCACATTTTGGGGATTTGCCACGGCATCGCCCGAAACCGTCACCACACAGTCGCAGGGCGGTTGGTCAAACGCCGCCGCCCGGTAGAGTGCAAGACAGGACTGTACCCCTATGCGGCAAATTGCCGCACCGCTTGTATGCACTGCCGGCTTGGATGGATACTTACGGTGAACCGAAATCAGTTCATCTTTATTTAGCATTGTACTTAACTTTTGATGCCTTTTCTTTGACAGCTTGACGGCAATGTGATATCCCGCCGCACCCATCGCGCGGGCAGCCAAGGCAAGACCGTCCCGGACCTGTTCGGCAGATTCATTTAAAACCGACCACGAGGCGGAGCCATAGGGTTCCTGTTCGGTGCCGTCGGCAATCAACATGATATGTTTGCCTTTGCGCCATGATGCCAGCTTGGAAGCCAGCAGTTGGCCGTCCAATTCATCGATTATTCCTTTTTTGAAGGCCAGTTCAAGAATCGCTTCGGAGGTGAGGGAGTCCACCGGCTTTTTCCTGCCGAATTCTCCGCCGGTTGCCATACAGTCGATGACCGCGCATGCCACATCTCCCAGCAGCGGATGCATGATGCTGCACTGAGATGAAATAACGCCGGATACAGGCGCATAGACAGGACACCCGTCCTTTTGCTCCGGTAAACCCAATATGCTTCCGATTAAAACCGTATCATAATTTCCGGCAACGAGATGGCAACTGCTTCCATCGCCTGACAGAAGCGGCATAACAATCTGTGAAGGCGGGGTTATATTGGCAATTTGGCGGGATGCTGCCGGTTCTTTTAAAAAAGGGAGCAGTACGCCCCTTTTAAGAGGAGGCTGCTCACCGCGTCTATGGTGCGGCAGTTTGCCGCCGATTAAAGATGACTGACCGTCACTTTTAGTAAATTTCGACATCCTGATTTCACCTCTTGCAAATAGCCTGTCCCCATAATATCATATAATAGGAGGAGTCGGCTCGGATCATACAATTTCCTTGCTGGTATGCTCTTAAAGGAATCATGGGCGTGTCCCTAAAGCAAGAACACACGCCCCAAATATTATCTCGCACAGGGGGAACGGCCGTGAAAATCGATTTGCTGGAAAATGGTTGCTTGAAGATTCTTCTGACGGAGGAGGATTTAAGGGATTTTCATTTAACCTTTGAAGATCTTGACTATAACAATGACAGTACCCGCAGCGCGCTGCAGCAGCTGCTTGAGACCGCGCGGCGCGAAACAGGCTTTGACGCATCCGGAAACCTGATTATTGAAGCATTGCCGGTAGACGGAGGGTGCCTGCTGCTTTTGACACCGGCAGGCGGAAAACGGCATGTACGCATGAAGCGTGTCGTAGGCCCATACATATTTGAGCTGGATGATGTCGATACCGTTCTTCACCTGGCAAAAAGTGTAGGTGGCAATACTCCGCCCATGTTCGGCAGCTCATTATACCGTTTTAATAAACGATACCGTCTTGTGCTATACCCCGGCGCTCCTTTGTCACGGGAAATGGGAAATCTGCTTTGTGAGTTTGCCCATCCTGCGGGAGAGGGCGACGCCGCCGCGGCATATACTGCCGAACACGGCGAATCCATCGCTGTGGGTGACGCCCTTAACCGAATCTGTGCTGCCATGTACAAAGGCACAAGCGGTCATATCGAACATTAATCGGTGATATCATCCTATGAATGAGTAATACTTTGAATCGATCTGGTCAACGCCATGGCGTCGTCTGCGGTAAAAAGAGCATTGCCTACAACGGCGATGTCAGCACCCGCCCGGGATGCAACAACAGCAGTCTCGGCATTAATGCCACCGTCAACTTCAAGCTCCGCCTTTAGGCCGCGGCGGTCAATTTCTTTTCTGATCGCCGCTGTCTTTGGCATCATATCGTGCATGAAGCTTTGTCCGCCGAATCCCGGTTCAACCGTCATAACCAGAACCAGTCCCAGCTTGTCCAGATAGGGAAAGACCGCCCCGGCAGGTGTGGCAGGTTTGAGGGTGAGCGCTGCTTGTTTGCCACGGGACAGAATATGGTCAAGGGTTGCATCAATCGGAGAATCACATTCCACATGGATATTGATAATATCGGCGCCCGCATCCGCAAATGCATCGATCAACCGATCGGGATACTGCATCATGAGATGAACATCAAACGGAAGATCAGTCAATGGCCGCAGACGCTTGATGACCGGAGGGCCGAAAGATAAATTCGGCACAAATACGCCATCCATAACATCAAGATGGAGCATATCCGCGCCTGATTGCTCAACAAATCGAATTTCCTCTGCAAGATGGGCATAATCGCATGTTAGGATTGAGGGTGAAACTTTCATATGCGGATCCTCCGGAATTGTTTACATTCTGTGCAGCATGATAAACTGCGCTTTTTTATTTTAACGCATATAGATTAAAAGGTCAATGGTAAGTGGGGCGGGAGATTCTATTTGCGGTGTGCAAGTGTCAATGATGGGTG
>DHOG01000207.1:0-21497 GCA_002410715.1 Ruminococcaceae bacterium UBA5396
CCACAAAAAGTCGGTCAAGACAACTTGAACCTACAGATACGACATATTTTTTTTGGTTTTTCAGTGGAAATTCCACAAATATTTAATGTATGTCCTTTCGTATAACATTTCGTAAATAATAATGATTTGGATATAGTATAAGTATACATATTTTTTATTTATTGAGCAAGTGTTTTAGCCTGCCATCATGCTTTTCTCCAAATGACCTGAACCCGGCAGAATCGGCCAAAATGGTTACAGCTCTGTTTCAAAAGGTTACAGAAATGTTATTGATATTAATACGGGTTGTTTGTTATACTGATAGAGTTAAGAGAACCATATAGGCAGAATTGCTGTAGCAGGGGGTAAGAGTAGACCCTTTTTCTACATGGATTGTGCTTTATTGGGACAGAACCCTGATTTATTCCAAGTTTTTTGAAAGGGGGGGACGCTGCGCTATGTCTCTATTTAGAAAAAAGAAAAAAAAGCACATAAGCAAGAAAGTAAATAATGTTCTTGTGTTTTTACTTGTATTTATTATATTTTTATTAGTTTTTGGCGGAATATGCCTATGGGCTGTGGTTAAAATTAATGAGGAGCGTCGCGCTGCCCAATCCCCTGAGTCAATTTCGGACACTGAATCCGTCCGGTTTGATGAGTCAGACGTACGGAATCTGCTGATTATAACGGTCGACGATGGGCAGGCTCAGGGCTTCGTCCTGGTCCATGCTAACCCTGCAAAAACGCTGGTTCGGACGCTTGCCATACCACGTGATACAGTGGTCGATTATAAAACATCCGAGGTGCGTTTGTACGAGCTTGTGGATCAGCAGGGAATTGCGGTTGCCCGAGATGCACTGGCTAAACTATTTGATATAAAGTTCGATAATTATATTGAGATCAGTTATGATAATATTGAAAAATTGGTCGACTATTTTGAATCCGGAATAACGATGAAGCTAGACGAGGATTTAGAGTATCATTCGAATCAGCTTTCGGTCAGCATTAGCGGAGGGCTTCGTACGCTCAGTCCTTCCCAGGCCGTCAAGGTGCTTCGTTATCCTGCATGGCATGGAGGGCGCAAACAGCGTGCAGATATACAGGCTGAGATGACTGCTGCACTGGTCAACCAATATATGCATTCCTCCCGAAAGGAATCATCTGATGCCGATTTCAGTTTTCTTGTGAATCTTGCGAGTAAAACCGATATTCTGGTTTCTCATTACACTTCAGCCAAGGCGGGACTTTCTCATCTTGCGGAGCACAACGACCAAGACCTTTGCAAGGCGATATCTCTTCCCGGCGAATATCAGGGGAGCAGTGAAGCGATCCGATATTATGCAGCCGACGATATCCATCAACTGCTCAAAACCGCCCTCGGTTAAACCGTCAGTTTTGTTCCCGCGTCGCGCCCAGGAGAATGAAAGGAGCACAGCCGTTGAATAAATTCCTTGCAGCAGTTTTGGCATGTATTTTTATTGCTCTCACCGGCTGTGATTTTATCTTTCCCGGAGTTGACGTCTCAGATGATGAATCCAGCAGCGTCTGGGCTGATTATTTATCCGAATTTGAAAACAGATGGTGTTTTCAACGGTTAAGTACTAATTTGAAAATTAGCTATGGCGAAGTATATACTGCCGTTAAGGAGAGCTTTGAAAAGGATGAATCCGTAACCATATCCGACAGCAAGCGCGGCACACATCATCAGTATATCGGGCTGAGAGTCACACTTTCCAAGCCGCTTAAAACCCGGGATGATGCAAGGCTGCTCTATACCGCATTCCTATTTGATAATCCGCAGTTTTTTTATATTGGTAACACCTACAGCTATGAGGGATACAGGGCAGGCGGAACCGACTTTTATAACATCTTCTGCCTAGTATATTCCATGAGCGCCCAGGAGCGTGCAGTCGCTGCCGCCCGGCTCGAGGACACTGTCTCACGTATCCTCAACGGACTTTATCAGAAGGGTGCCGGCGGCCAGTTTGAAACCCAACTCTACCTGCATGATGAGCTGCTGAAGCTTTGCAGTTATGAAAATCTGGCCGTGCAAACCGATGATCCCGCTGCGCTGTATCCGACTGCCTTTACGGCATACGGCGCATTGGCAGAGGGTAAAGCGGTCTGTGAAGGATATTCGCGCGCCATGCAGCTTTTGCTGCACAGGGCAGGGATTGAGTGCACACTCGTCAGCGGAAACGATCAAAACAATGTTAGTCATATGTGGAACCTGGTTACCATTGACGGCCGCAATTACCATCTTGACCCGACATGGAACGATGGATCGGATAAAATTCACCATTCCTATTTCAATCTTACTACAGCCGAAATTCTGTTGTCTCACAAAATTGATAAGGAAAATATCGGAATTGACACTTGTACTTCAAGGGAAGCAAACTATTATCTCCGAAAGGAAAGACAGCTTGATACAGTGAGGCGTGATGATATTGCAAAGACGATCGCCGATGCCGTCATACAGGGTGATTCTATAATAGATCTACGGTTTACAAAAAACACCTTTGCAGCGGCGCGGCTTTTTATCAATAACCGCGAATTGCTAATTCAAAAGGTGAACCACATTTTGAATGGATCTGAATACTTAATGTGGAACTACGAGGAGTACAATGTGAATGACATTTATTATACTCTGACGCTATACAAACACGACTCATAGATAAAACAGGGTGCTGCAAAATCATGCAGCACCCTGTTTTATCTATTTCCCAAATGATCTTTCTGTTTCATAACAGCGGGGACGTTCCATCAGCATACGGATGGCATCCCGTGCCGACTGCCCATTATAACAGATTTGCCAGCACTGCTCTGTGATGGGCATTTCAACATCTGCTTTTTGTGCCAGCTCCCAGCCGGCAAGTGCTGCATGGTAGCCTTCCACCGTGCCCACAAGCTTTAAGGCTTCCTCCAGCGTATGCCCCTGCCCAATTAGAATACCGGCACGGCGATTGCGGGAGTGGGGACTGCCGCAGGTAACAATGAGATCGCCCATGCCGGAAAGTCCCGCAAAGGTTTCGGAGCGGGCTCCGAGTTTGATTCCGAGTCGGGCAATTTCCGCCAATCCCCGTGTCATAAGCGCCGCTTTTGTGTTATCGCCCACCTCTAGTCCGTCACAAATGCCGGCCGCCAATGCGATTACATTCTTAAGCGCACCGCCAAGCTCAACCCCGGTTACGTCTGTATTAACATATATCCGGAAATTTGGATTCATCAATATTTCCTGAACTCTTTCCGCGGCATCCGCATCCTGAGAGGCGCTGACCAGGGTTGTGGGAACATTCCTTGCAACCTCTTCGGCATGTGACGGACCCGACAGAGCCACCACCCGCGCTGCGGGCAGGACTTCTGATAATACCTCTGAAAAACGGCGATGTGTCTCAGGTTCCAATCCTTTTCCTGCATTTGCAATTAGGGTACCCTCCGGCAGAAAAGGCGCCAGCAGTTCGGCCGTCCGACGAATCGCAAATGAAGGTACTGCAAATATGATCAGTTCGGCATCCGCCGCCTGGGAAAGATGGGTTGTAAGCGATATTTCCGGAGAAACCGGAACGCCCGGAAGCAGCTTTTTATGCTCACCGAATCTTCTGATTCCTAAGATTTCATCTTCAAAGGGCGACCAAAGTGTAACCCTGCTGCCGTAATTCTGGGCCATGATGGCAAGGGCGGTTCCCCAGCCTCCCGCACCCAGAACCGATACTGTTGCCTCTGCGTTCATGCGACCGCTCCTCTCGGTATGTATATTCATCTATTTGCTTTTGTCTGAACCGATTTTACTCTCTGTTCCGTTTATAATACGCTTAATGTTTGGTATATGCTTTAGAATCAGCATTGTTGAGATAAATAAGGTCATTATGATGCTAAACAAGGTATTGGAGGAAGAGTTTTTGTCGGCAAAGGCACTGAACAACCCGGTAAATATCGGTAAGGCGATCCCGGCGCAGATTGAGCCAAGCGAAACCATACGAAAAATCAGCACCACAATAATGAAAACTGCCAGGCTGAGAAGTGCCGCGCGCCAGTCAAGGATTAGCATCATGCCAAACGTCGCCAAAACACCCTTGCCGCCACGGAACCCAAAATACAGTGGGTATAAATGGCCAAGAATGCAGAAAAGACCCGCAAGATACTTTCCCACAAGCACAAACTCCATATCGCCGTCGGTATAGCCGCTGTTTAACATATGAACCAGCCAGCCACCCAATAAAACCGACGCAATGCTTTTTCCCAAATCTCCCAAGGTGGTAAGAAGTGCAGGAAGCTTGCCCTGGGAGCGCAGCACGTTGGTTGCTCCCGCGTTCCCGCTCCCGCTGTCACGAATATCGGTGCGGGAAAAGAGACGCGTCACCACAATTGCAAAATTAATGCTGCCCAGAAGATAGGCGCCGGCCGCTGTCAATATAAGGGACGGCCAGCAGTTTGACACAAAGCGGAAGAGTTGATCAAGCATAGGAAACTTCCTTTCGACTAATATAACAATACGCAACTGCCCTCGGCTGCGGCTAAATCCACCCAAAAACATCCTGACCGCAAGCACGAATGGGCCATAACTATTTGTTGGAGGATTCGCCCCGTTCTCGAACCACAATGCGAACCGGCGTGCCTTCCAACCCAAAGGTTTCACGTATTTGATTTTCTATATAACGCTGATATGAAAAATGAAACAGATCGGCACGGTTTACAAAGCATACAAATGTTGGGGGTTGGGTAGAGGGCTGGGTAATATAGAATATGCGAAGCCTCTTTCCTTTGTCCGAAGGCGGCTGCACCCTTGCCGTTGCCACCGCCAGCACATCGTTCAACATCCCGGTGGAGATCCGAATGGCGTGCTGCTGTGACACATATTTTATTAGCTCAAACAGGCGGTCGATACGCTGCCCGGTTTTAGCCGAAATAAAGATGATGGGCGCATAGGACATAAACGAAAAATCCTCCATCAACGATTTCCGCATATAATCCATGGTCCTTCCATCTTTTTCAATGGCGTCCCACTTATTGACCACGATAATACAGGCTTTGCCTTTGCCATGGGCAATACCTGCCACCTTACTATCCTGTTCGGTAAACCCCTCGGTCGCATCGATCATAATCAGGCATACGTCCGCCCGCTCCACCGCCATTTCGGCGCGCAGCACGCTGTATTTCTCAATCCTGTCATCAACACGGCTTTGACGGCGAAGACCGGCAGTATCAATAAATATGAAATCCCCGTACCGGTTATGAATTTCAGTATCGATTGCATCCCGCGTGGTTCCCGCAATATCCGATACGATAGAGCGTTCCTCCCCGGCAATATGATTGATTAGCGAGGATTTCCCCACGTTCGGCTTCCCGATGACCGCAATCTTTATAACGTCGGTCTCCTCCGGCGCCTCCTGCTGCTCGGGCAGCAGCTCACAGATTGCATCAAGCAGATCGCCTGTTCCATGTCCGTGGACAGAAGAAACGGCAATCGGATCGCCCAATCCGAGATTGTAAAACTCATAAAAATCTGCCGGAATAGCTCCGACATGATCCACCTTATTTACGCAGAGTATGATCGGCTTGCCGCTTTTTTGCAACATTGCGGCAACATCCATATCGTTTGCGGTTACCCCCGCCTTAATATCCGTTATAAGGACAATCACATCCGCCTGTTCAATCGCAAGCTGTGCCTGATGGCGCATCTGTGACAAAATCACATCGTCGGAATAAGGCTCGATTCCGCCGGTGTCAGCAAGCATAAAATTATGCCCGGTCCACTCACACTGCGCGAAAATACGGTCGCGGGTCACGCCGGGGGTATCCTCAACTATGGAAAGCCGCTGACCAATCAATTTATTGAAAAGGGTTGATTTCCCGACATTCGGTCTGCCAACCAAAGCGACAACAGATTGCGCCATCGTCCCTCACCATCCTATTGTTTTATACACCAACAGTATAACCTGTTCAGCCCACATTTACAACTTTTATATAAACTCACATCCGCAACTTTTGCGCAAGCAGCAATAAAATCCTATCGTTGTATCAGCGCTTTTACAAGCGCTTCCCCATCGTTTGGAACAGACTGCACCCGCACACCGAGCGCACGTTCCACATCCCGGGCAGATACATCGTCAAGAAAGAGGTCGCCCTCCCGCCGCAGCATCACCGAGGGTATAAGCAAAGTCTCGCCAAGCTTCCGCTGTTTCAGTTGTTCAATCAAGTCCCCTCCGGTTACCAGCCCTGCTACATCGATTGACTCGCCGAAAAAATTGTTTCTAATCGACACTACCTCAATATTGAGATTTCCCCATTTTTCTCGGGCAGCCTCTGTCAGACCGCGGATAAATGGCTCAGCCGCTGTTCCTGTCGCAATCGTGATGGGGCGCCCACGCGGTATATCTTCACAATTCTCCAGCTCTTCTAAAAACTGAGTTTTCAGAAGAGCCATCAACCCCACGCCGTTTTCGAGCTGCGAAAACGCACCGTAAAATGATTCCTCGGGCAGCGGCATATCCGCCTTCAAATAAAATTCATCGGCGGGAAAGAACACCCGAATACCGTGTTCTCTCAGCATCCGCTCCCCCATATCTTCCATCTGCCCTATCACAACCGCCGCTTCATCTTTTGTAAAGGAGCGAAGAGCGGGCAACCCTTGACGATGCTTTGTCAGTCCCACAGGCACGCCCGCAACACTTTCAACCGCAGGGGCAAGCCTTGCCAAATCCTCCATGGTTCTTATGAGCTCCTCACCGTCGTTGATCCCCGGGCAGAGCACCAGCTGGCACTCCATTTTAATACCAGCATCCGCAAACCGCCGCAAAACCGATAGGCGGTCGCCGGCGAAGCGGTTTGACATCATCTTGCATCTGAGCGTGGGATTGGTGGTATGAACCGAGATATTGATCGGACTGATATGCATCGAAATAATCCGCTGGATTTCATGTTCGGTCAGGTTGGTAAGGGTAATATAATTACCGAACAGAAAAGACAGGCGACTGTCGTCGTCCTTGAAGTATAAGCTTTCTCTCATTCCTTCGGGTAGTTGATCAATAAAGCAGAATATGCATTGATTGCGGCAAGCGTGCTGCTTATCCATCAAGTATGTTTCAAATTCCAATCCTGCATCCTCGTATGGCTGCTTGCAAAGCCACACGGTTTTGGTTGTTCCGTCCCTTGAAATAAGCAGCTTCAGCTTTGACTCGGTCATATAAAAACGGTAATCCAGGACGTCAACGATTTCATGTCCGTTGACACTCAGCAGCACGTCTCCCGGCAGTATTCCCTTGTGCGCCGCGACACTTCCGTCTTCAACGCCGGTTATAATAACACCCATGGCCCACCCTCCTTTGATATAATTCCTTTTCCCAATGCGAATGCAGCCGCCAGCTAATTTCGTCGATTCTACGGGCGCGCAATGCGCCCCTACAGTTTTATGATTTATCTAACGGGAGAACGGGACGGGAAAACCGCCCCCTATGTTCCGTAGGGCAAGGGCTCTGCTCTTGCCATGATGGGCTCTGCTCTTGCCATGATGGGCTCTGACACCCCATGACGTTTTTGTAATCATTTAATTATAATATTACCCGCAACCCCGACAAATAAAAATAGAGAAGGATTTCTCCCTCTCTAAATTACCGGAAGCTTACACTGCTTAAGCAAAGCCGCATAATCCATATGGCATAACGCCATGTGGATTATGCCTCCTTCTTAACAATCATCTTGCCGTTATAATAGCCGCAATTTCCGCAAAGACGGTGCGGGCGCTTATACTCACCGCACTGGGAACATTTCATAAGCGCGGGGGCATCAAGCTTCCACACATTGGAGCGTCTTTTATCGCGCCTGGCTTTCGATAATTTTCTCTTGGGTACCGCCATGGTCAGCACCTCCTTAATACTAATCGGTTTGATCTGTCAATTGCTTGAGAACTGCCAAACGGGGATCAATCGAATCACTGCGACAGCCGCAAAGCCCCGCACTCTGATCCTTGCCGCATATCATACACAATCCGCGGCAATCCTCCCGACAGAGATTTTTGGAGGGCAGACTCAAAATCAGATCCTCTAAAATAAGATCGTCGAGCAAAAGTTGATGGTTCTCGACCAGTATCAACTCGCCGTCGTCCTCCTGAGTAAGCGATGTTACCAGAACATGTTCAATCGAAGCCTGCTTAGGCTGATGAATTTCAATAAGGCAACGATCGCAGATGCTGTCATAAACAAATTCGGCAACAGCACGCAGCGTTACAACATTTGCGTCAACCGAAACCTCTCCGCGCACCCGTACAGGTTGCGTAAAAGGGTGGTTGCCCTGATACTCAAGCTCGGAAAAATCCAGCGTGCAGTCAATCGGAAGGGTTTGCACCTTTCCTGCAAACAGCTGCTTTAGATTTATAAGCATAATTGCATACTCCACCTCAAGTGTCACATCCGATATTATATCGACTGGTTGATGGTTTGTCAAGAAAAATTTAGTGCTCTCTCCTACAAACGTCACCATCTTAATCCGGAGGCGACCATATTCTTAACTCTGATCAACCTCTGTCGGAGGATGGTCCAGCGCCTCAACCGGCTTATAGGGCTCCGCAGGCGCATCACCGATATCGCGCACAATCACAAACGGCGTCAGCTCATCATCCTGTCCTGCGGGATTGTCCCGAATCATCTCTGCCAAAAACTCGTCAGGCTTGTCCTGCAAAGAGGGAGAACGACCGAGTATTTCCACATTAATATCATTGGCATCTACCACCATGCAGGCAATTCCCAGCTCCCGCTCGATATCCGCACAGACATTGTCAGGCTCGCGGGGATTTAGCACCGCCAGGGTGTGGTACTTTTCAAAAGCCGAATGACTGTAAAATCCGTCAATACCGGCAACATCTTGTCCCACAATTTCATAAAACACCCCTCGCCTGCCGAACAAACGACAGACGGCGCCGCAAACACAAGCCCATAATATAAGCGGAAGCCCTTTCATATTAATCGCAAGCTGGAGCTTGTAGGGCTGATCCATTCCAATGCCGTTGTTGCTGCGGGTTGCAAACTTGGATAAGAATTTCGCCCAGAACCCAAGCCGCACATCCTTCATCTCAACCGTGTTGTTCTGACACATCGAAATAACCTTTTCGCTTAATGCAGCCACATCGCCTGCTTGATGAAGCGGCGCAATATAACGGCGTACAACTTCAACATAGTCCTCGCCTCGGTCAATAAAATGAGTCTGAATGGCGTATCGTTCCAACCTTACTCCATCTATCTCCCGAAGGCCGCGTATGAAGTAGGTGATTCCGTCCTTCTCTCGCTTATTTTCGGACTGATTGAGATTTCCTTCATACCAGATTGCCATAGTGCCGTTTCCCCCTTTGCTGTGTTTGGAACAGCAAATGAATCATGTAAATTCCGTAAAAGGGCGGCGAAGGCAATCCTTCGCCGCTCGTGTTTTAACAAAATCACTGTGAATTAATTATACAACACAAACTTTGCGATACTGGAAGGCAGGTCTTCTTTATCTAGTGAAATGGTGAGCACCACATTAACCTCCGATTGTTCGGACAACACATTCAGCCTTTCAATAAACTCACTAAGCTTATCCATATCACGCCCGCCAATCTTGAGGGTTGAATCAACAAAAATGTCGGTGATATCATAATTCCCTGCACACATACCCGAAATGAAGCCGTAAAAAGCTTGGTATCCCTGAATATTGTAGTCGTCCGCTGCAACAAGACGGGTTTTATGACCGATATTGTAGGACAGCTGGTTGTTTTTTTCAATCAAAACCACATTACCCTTTGACTTCGCCGTCGCCGTATTGCACAGGTCAATCAGACGTTTTGTTTTGCCGGAACCTTTGTTGCCGAGGATTAAATTAATCATTTTCATTTCCTCCTAAATTTAGTATAACCGCAAAATAGCGGCCTTAGACGGGGAAAATGGAAAGCTAAAAACTCATACCACCCTCGAGTGTAAGCCGAGAGGTTGGTTTGTGGGAGAATTGCTTGGACTGCAAACCAACGTTAAAACCCTTCGCCACCAAGATTTCTTTGCTGCATAATAAGCAACCAATGTTTTGCACCGGGTTATAACCAGTAATTGAGACAATAAACAGAATGGGGATCAGCGGCCCAATCTCTGTTCCAGAACCGCCTTCTCATCTTCATAGCCTGGCTTGCCAAGCAGCGCAAACATATTGCGCTTATAGCTTTCAACACCAGGCTGATCAAATGGGTTGACGCCCAGCATATAGCCCGATATTGCACATGCCTTTTCAAAGAAATAAATCAGATAGCCCAGGGAAAATTCGGTTGCCGACGGAACATGAAGCACAAGGCTGGGCGTTCCCCCATCGCTGTGGGCAAGCACCGTACCCTCAAACGCCTTGCGGTTGATCTCATCCATTGTGCGACCGGCAAGGAAATTCAAACCGTCCACATTTTCGGGATCCTCATTTACGGTAATCTTCTTTTGGGGCTTATCAATTAGCACAACCGTTTCAAACAGTATGTTGGAACCATCCTGCACAAATTGTCCAAGTGAATGAAGGTCTGTCGAAAACACCACAGAGGCAGGAAATAAACCCTTGCCGTCCTTGCCCTCGCTTTCTCCGTAAAGCTGTTTCCACCATTCCGACATCATGGCGTAGCCGGGCTCATAGCTAACCATAAGCTCGACTGCCCGTCCCTTTCTGTGAAGTGCATTTCGTGCGGCGGCATAGCGATAACAGTCGTTTTTTGTAATGTCCGAGTCTGTAAGTGTCTTTTGGGCATCGGCAGCACCTTTCATGAGCTGGTCGATGTTGCAGCCGGCCACTGCAATGGGAAGCAACCCGACTGCGGTCAGAACCGAGAAACGACCGCCAACGTCGTCCGGAACCACAAAGGTCTCATAGCCTTCCCGATCGGCAAGACCCTTCAAGGTTCCTCGCGACTTGTCAGTCGTAATATAAATGCGATTTTTTGCCTCTTCGGCACCAACTGTACGCTCAAGATGCTCACGGAATACCCGAAAGGCAATCGCCGGTTCGGTGGTTGTTCCGGATTTTGAGATAACGTTAATAGAGAGTCTGCGTCCTTCACAAAGCTCAAGAAGCTCTGCCAGTGCAGTAGAGCTGATGCTATTGCCTGCGAAGTAGATATCGGGTGTGTTTTTGCGTTTGGAATTATAAAGGGGCGATTTCATAAATTCAATTGCGGCACGCGCACCAAGGTACGAACCTCCGATACCGATTACAACAAACACATCGGTATCCTTTTGAATCCTTGCAGCCGCCTTTTGGATTCTCTCAAATTCCTCTTTATCATAATCGGTCGGCAATGTCAGCCAGCCGAGAAAATCACTGCCAAGACCTGTGCCTGAATGAAGCATCTCATGCGCGGCATTCACCTGCTGTTGCAACGCACCGAGTTCATGTGGCTGCACAAAGCCTTCCAAATAACGGGTATCCAAAGAAACTGCCATTCACTTAACCATCCTTTCGCACATCGGGAAGCCATAACGTAGCTTTTTGCCTTTGCTATTTCCCTGCTTTTATTGTACAGCATCTCGCGGTTGTTTTCAACCACACAAGATAAAAATTCAAGAAATATTTACCGAATATTTACGAAATGTATCTTGCGTTCATCACAACCCTTGTTGGGTGGGAATCAAATGACCTGATTGCTCGATTATGACACCCATGTCCGTCTCCGTATAATTGGTTGATTGCTGCATTCCTGCTAATACGGCAGCTTTCTGTTCCCGTGCATGAAGTCCAGCACCCTGTTTTTTTCATCTTGATCCTTAATCCTGTCCGGCTGCCAGTTGTTGGCGATTTTAGTGTAGACATAGCACGGAATAATGCTGTATGAAACCGAGGTTTTGCCGTCTATGATCTCAAATGACGACTGAAAAATGATGGTTCGATTTTCGGGCTGGCGGTTTCCGCCATACACAAAGTTGCCGATGGAATATACAATCGGCACGCCTTGATAAACCTCCATTGGCTGCAGCACATGCGGATGCCCGCCTACAACCAAATCCGCTCCGGCTTCTGCAATTTTGCGGGCGGCAGATTTCTTCCATTCTTCCGGCCGATGAATGTTTTCCTGACCACCGTGAAAGTAAACAATTTGAATGTCTGTATCCGGCTGGATATCTTTCAGCTGTTTGATTGTTCTTTTATAGTGGCTGTAACCCCACAGATCGCAACAAATAATTCCGATGCGGATATTGTTTTTTTCCACCAGAACCGGCAGGTTGTTATACCCAACCTGCAACCCGGCATTCTCCAGTGCTTTTATGGTGTCAAGAAATCCGGCTTTGCCGTAATCCCCGGTATGGTTATTTGCAATCGAAACGATATCCACCCCGCCGCTTTGAAATATAAAGGCATTCTTTGCAGCACTTCTAAACCAAAAGGCTCTCCCGGATTTTTTTATGGGTGTAAAGGCCGAGTCTGTAAACACATTTTCACAATTTGCCACCGTAAAATCATCACTTTTGAGTATATCGTCAACCTTTTCAAAGAAATAGGACGCCGGTCGGTGGCTTGCCGTCCAGTTAAGAGACCCGGCTTGTTTGCCTCCGCTTGCTGTTGCAATCAGACAATCACCGATAAATGAAATGGTGATTGTCTCGGTAACTTTTTCTTTTTCTTTTACAGGTGTTATCGGAATTTCATTCTTGGGAACAGGGGGTTGCAGTACATCATGCCCGACTTTAGATGCCGGCACTACAACTACCGCTTTCTGCGTCGGAGGAACACTTGTAAATCCTGACCCTGTCATAGATAACAAACAACAGACCATAAGAAATACACCAATTGAATTTTTACAACACTTCACGTACCATCACCAATTTCTTTTGTAGTAATATATGGTAACCACTCCTTTTGAAAATACTTCCCTAATTTTAAAATATTTTTTACAATATACGTCTTACAACTCATAGCAACGCCCGCAGTCTTTCGATGCAGAAAGGCTGCGGGCGCCTGGGAACGGTCGGCTTCTCTATAATCTAATTTAGCATTGCAATATATTTCTGCTGCCTGCCGCTAACTTCTAAGACACCAGTGCCTTGCATATTCTCTTAAACGCATTGAATATCCCCAGCCGCGGCACTCCGTTTGCAGCATATATATTGTACTTTGCAGCTTCAATTCCCTCTATCATCAAAGTCAGTTCGCCGATAATCTGTTGGTCTAATACCGGCGCTTCCAAATCTTCAGCCATTGTCAATGTTTGGGTAACGCTTTTTTCCTGCCCTTTTTTTATTAAAAGGGGCGACAGCTCTTTCATTTCAGACTTTACGTTGTTTTCGACACCACGCAGCACTTTCACCGGCCCCAGCAACCCTGCTTCCACCTTAGGGGTGTAAACCGCGTAATTCGCAAAGCCGTGATCCAGCATTTTTCTTGCTCCGCCGAACCGCTCATCAGTGGTCTTGCATCCCAAAATCACCGATGCAAGCTCCATGCCCCCCCGCTCGGCAGTTGCGGAAAGATTATGCCCCGCTTTACTGGTGGTCCCTGTTTTCAAGCCGTTGGCACCCGGATAAAAACGGACTAGCTTATTGGTGTTGACAAGCTGGGATTTGCCCTCTCTGAGCGTATCCATCCAGATGGTTGTATACTCGGTGACTTTCTTATGCTTCATCAGTTCACGCGACATCAATGCAACATCATAAGCCGACGAATACATATTGTCGTCCAGCCCGCAACAATCGGTGAACAGAGAGTCGTTCATGCCAAGCTCAGCGGCCCGCTCATTCATTCTCTGGACAAAGCCTTCCTCTGACCCAGATATATATTCCGCCATCATTGCACATGCGTCATTGGCGGAAACCACCGCAATCGCTTTTAGGAGATCACTGACGGACATGATTTCACCCTGTTCCAGCCATATCTGTGAACCCCCCAGAGATGCGGCATGCGCCGAGCAGGTGACGGGATCATCAAGGGAAATAACGCCCGAATCCGCTGCTTCCATAATAAGAAGCATGGTCATAATCTTGGTTACCGAGGCGATGGGCAGCTTTTCGTGCGAATTCTTTTCAAAAAGCACCTGTCCGCTTGACAGTTCCATCAGAACAGCAGACTTTCCTCCCACATCCAGCGCTTTTGCATCTGTAGGTACGGCAACCTGTTGCGAAGCCCATACGGGTGTATCTTCACTCATCAGTTCCTCAGCTGTTTCTCCCGATTCGACGTCTATAATAATATTCCCTGTCTGCTGCGCCGAAGCCGACGGTGCAAACGCCATTCCCACTATGGCAGCACAAACCAGTACCGACAGAAATTTTCTCCACTTTTGAATTCGCTCCATTAGCCAGCACCTCCCTAGTCTTCTGTACTGAATATATGCGGGAGAGGACAAATTTAGTATTATTTTCAACAAAGGACAGCGTATTAACCAAACTTTTATTTGTTATAGGATGGATTGTTTGTTATAAAAATAAATCTCTCAAGAATGTGTAACAATATTTTTACATTTAAATCATTTCATGCTATAATAAGCTGAATAGCTGAAAGGAGATGTAAAGGTGGACCTTTCGACGAAATTTCATCAAACGGATATCTGCGATAATGAAGGGAATATGCTGGCCAGCGGGTACCTTTGGAATGACAACGGCGATTATATCGAAATAAGGGGTAAGGATCTTCCGATACTTAACGAGGGAGATAAATTAAAAATCATAAGCCATCACCGGAACGCAAGATCGGAGGTCTTTTCGACCTTGGTTTATATCAGCCGTGAAAATTATATGAGCTTATACGTAATCAGCAAAACGATTGCGTCGAACCAGCGGAAATTCTACAGAATCAAGACCAATATCAATTCCGCAATCAGCCATGAAATAAAAAACGGCCGTGTTGTTTCCCTTAAAACCCCCATCAACATCTGCATTTTAGACTTAAGTCTTGGCGGGTTCAGATTCAGTTCCAAGACTGTTTTAGAAGTCGGTAACAAATTTAAATTCAGCCTAATGCTCGGGAAAAACCAAACAAATCTGACTTTCAAAATTGTCAGAAGGGTGGAATCTGAGCAGCATGGCAATGAATACGGCTGCACCATTAAAGATATTACGCCTGTCAATGAACGATATCTTTGCCAGTACATATTTGATCGGGAAAGACAGCAGAAAGCCAAAATCAACAACATATTGAGGAAGTCAATTTTTATTCAATAATCCACATCTCGCTATGCAGTCAAAAATTGCGGGCGGGTCCCGGGAACCTTGTTATTTTCTCAGTAAAAATACGGGCTGACACACAATGAATAAATGTGTGTCAGCCCTGAAATTATGCTTTGAGAACAAAACAAGATTGTTGAAAACATGCATTCCAAAACAAGGGTGTGAAGTCTTTGGTATCACCCTCTTGGAATGCATCATCCCTGTACAGTCCTGTGTCCACAACTTCGCTCAGAAACCTCACCGAATCGTCTTTTATTTTCTTTGTATGTATGGTAAAATGCTTCCATGGATAGAATACTTTCATCTGAATTGGTTTTTTTTAATATTGCAAGAGATGAGAAGTCTGTACGAGAGAGGATGGTCATAATATGAAAACACTAAGAATGAAAAATAGCCCCAGCACTTCTAATGTTTCGGTTATTCTCAGATTGGTCTGCTTAACTGCAGCAATCTCTTCAGCCGTTGCCTTCTCGGCATGCAACAAGAAGACAAATACCGGCTCTTCAGCTGATACAGAAACCACCTCGCCAACCGCTTCGACAACGGCCAGCACCACCACCGCCGCAGCCGAAGAGACAACAGCCCCCTTGGAAACAACCGGAACCATTCCGGATGGTGTTCCGCAGCTCGGCTGGTGTACCTCGGAGGATGGACTGCATGTCCGCAAAACGCCGGATACCGATTATGAAGCAATTGGCGGTCTGCGTTATGGTGAGAAAGTTAGCATCGTCGGGCGTGAGGGCGACTGGTATAAAATCAATTTTAAGGACGGCCACGCTTATGTCAGTGCCGCTTATATTTCTCCTACCGAAATCATAGTTCCTGAAACAACCACTCCCGCTCCAGCCACAACCACAACCGCAGCACAATAATGTTATAAGTCGGGAGCTGCGGTGGCGTCCTACCCTGCTAAGCTTTTATCACCGTACATTAAAGACCCAACAAAACAGATTGAATCTACAATAGGGGTGCTGTAAATGAACATGGTTTCATTTACAGCACCCTTTTCAGATATCCAACCCCCATACGCTTGCCAAGCATATGGTTTTTTCTTTTTAAGAATATGCCAATTTATTATACATAAACTAGAATATAAAGAATGCTTCTTTAAAGTGATTCTTAATAAGGGAAGCCTTCATTCGTTTCTAACCACAGGGAGGTGGGATTATGCAATTTGCCGCCGATCATGGTGCGGTCAGGGTGTTGACCGCGTGGATATCCGCAGCCGGCATTGCAATCACAGCCCTGATTTCATCGGCTGCAGGACTTTTTACACCTTGGCTCCTGCTGCTTTCCCTTGCTTCGGGACTGCTTACCGTTATTGCGGCACTCTGGTATCCTCACCGCTATGCTGATGAGCTTCACGGAAGCTTTGACGGCAAGGCAGTTCGTGCCACGACAGGAGTCTTTACAAAAAAACGAATTTTCGTACCCGTGAATGCACTTCGCACATATGAACTATGCTCGACCCCCCTGCAAAGACTGTTCGGATGCCGTACCATGATACTCAGATTTGCCGGCGGCGCGGCGTATCTGCATCATTTACCAAAAGACCAGGCAGAGATGCTTACCGCCGCATTGGAGCAATGTGAAAAACATTAGGAGAATTCCGATGCAACGCCCTCACCTATCCTATCTGTATTATGATATTAAAAAGTGGCTGCTGCTTTTGCTGCTGCCGTTTTTTCGCGCTGTTTTTACAAATCAAAATTCGGTTTCGGTGATTCTTTCCTCCCTCCGAGACGTTACCCTTGCCGCAGCACTGATTACTTATTCGGTGATAAAATGGAGAAAGGCAGGCTACGCACTCAAAGACGGCCTAACGCTGGATCACGGTTTGCTGATTCACAGACGGGTTCGAGTAATGGCAGGAGATGCGGCTTCGATTGAAATGGAGCGCAGCCCGCTCATGTGGCTTTTAGGCGGACGGCGTATTCGTATCAATACGGCGGGCTTGCGGCGGCGGGCAGATGCCACAATCTATTTGTCTGAAAAGTCGGCATCGGTCATGGCAGGGAACCGTTCCAAGCTGCGCGGCAATCGTGTTTCATCCCATGTGCTGCCGGCAATCGTTCTTTCTGCATCAAGCTCCAATGCGGCACTCGGACTGCTAACCTTAGCACCCGCCCTGAGACAGGCAGGTCAGATTCTGGGGCGGGAATTTTCGGGAGAGGTATACGGCCTTTTAAACCGCTTCATTTCTCTGGGTCTCCCCCCCTTGTTTGATATCACAGCCAACGTTCTGGTGCTTGGCTGGTGCTTTGCCTTTGCCCGCACATTTTCCAGAACAGCGGGGTTCACAACCGAGCGGTCAGGCGCCCAGCTCCACCTGAAATCGGGACTCCTTACAAGACGGAATGTTTTTATAGATTGCAGCCGTATCACCACCATGGAGCTTCGACAAACATTATTTATGCGGGTTTTTAGGCTGCATACGGTTACCATTACAGCGGCGGGATACGGGCGTGAAAAAGGGGCGCGTCCGGTAATCATACCGGCTGCCCGACCCAAAGAGCTTTGCAGCGCGCTGGATTCGCTGCTGCCGGATTACCCAACCTGTCCGGCATATGTACATCCGCCTTTAAAGGCCATCATGGGATATTCCATCCCGCCGCTTGTATTCACCTTAGGAAGCTTTGTTCCCCTTTTCATTGGCGGCGTATGGGCAATGCTGGCAGCCGTCTGGTTTCTCATCGGAATTTGGTGGCTGCTCATCCGATTGACCGGTTACCAGCGCGCTGGATTCGGAGTCAGTGGTGAAGCCGTTACCATGCGGTATTCCCGTGGTCTGGCACTCTATGAAATCCATGTGCCGCGTGAAGTCGCAGACTATATTCATATTTCTCAGGCACCCTGGCAGCAAAGCGGCGGTACATGCACCGTTGAGCTTCGTTGCTTCGGTGAAAAGAGGAGAAAACACCGCGTCAGAGCTCTGCCGTATGCGCAAACGAGAAAGCTGGTTGAACTGCTCATAAACGGTAAGTCGTAAACATCCTCCCCCCCTGCTTGTTTCCGAACCAAAATTGGCATATAATAAAACAAAACAGGAGCTTGTAAAGGATGTCTGTCCATTGAAATATGATTTGCCTCCAGAATTTGCGGAGCGTATGAAAAGGCTTTTGGGTGCAGATTACCCCAATTTTCTGTCAGCTTACCATCTACCGTACCGTCGTGGACTTCGCGTTAACACTTTAAAATGCAGCATAGATAAATTTACCCAACTCTTTCCCTATGCCATCACCCAGTCACCCTTTTGCGCCGGCGGTTACTATCTGGAGGAGGAGCTGCGGGCGGGCGCCGATCCGCTTCACCATGCCGGAGCATATTATATGCAGGAGCCTTCTGCCACCGCTGCCGTTACAATACTTGATCCCAAACCAGGGGAACGGGTTCTGGATCTCTGCGCGGCTCCCGGCGGCAAATCAACCCAGATCGTCGCGGCACTAAAGGGCAGTGGACTGCTGTGGGCAAATGAAATTATACGTTCACGTGCCCAAATTCTTGCACAGAATATAGAGCGGTGCGGTGTAAGAAATGCGGTGGTTTCCTGCACCGATGCCGCCGCAATCGGTAAGGGGCTATCCGGCTTTTTTGATGCGGTATTGATTGACGCCCCCTGCTCCGGTGAAGGTATGTTTCGAAAAGAGCCCGCCGCATTGTCCGAATGGAGCGAGGACAATATTGGTATGTGTGCCCGCAGACAGACAGAAATTCTGGAAGCCGCCGCGGATACCCTGATGGAGGGCGGGCGACTTTTATATTCCACCTGTACCTTTGCGCCGGAAGAAAATGAACTTCAGATTGCACGTTTTTTAAACGCGCATCCTGATTTTGAACTGGTGGATTTATCCGGTACATCGTTTGGCAGACCGGGCTTTTCATGGGCGCAGGTAAAGGAATTCTCGGATCAAGCCTATCCATGTTACCCCCTCCAATACACCCGTCGTATCCTTCCGGGAGACGGCGGCGAAGGGCATTTTATCGCCCTGCTGAAACGGAACGGAACGAATGCCGTCCTCTATGGTGGCTATCCGTATATAACAAATGATACAAACAGTATAAGATTTTACAGTTTATACAAAGAGTGCTTCAGATCGCCTGAAAGCGGCATACCCCAGACGATTGGAGATATTGTGCGGGTTGTGCCGGAGGGACTGCCTTCTCTGCGCGGGTTGGGCGTTATATCAGCCGGTGCAGCCGGTGCCGAGATATGCAAAAACAGGCTGGAACCCTGTCATGCAATCTTTATGGCGGCGGCAAATGCCGAAGATTGCGTCTCTGTGCTGGATATGAACGCCGATGATCCTCGCCTTTTATCATTTCTGAAAGGCGAAACCATTGATGCGCCCGGATGCAGCGGCTGGACGGCGGTCGCGGTTTACGGAATCATCACAGGCTTTGGAAAAGTTTCGGGCGGCATTTTGAAAAACCGCTATCCAAAGGGGCTGCGTCTGCGAAACGGATGATAAAAAAAGATGTTGCAGAACAAAATTCATTCTGCAACACCTTTTTTTTGAATGCCCTGTAGCTCCCATTCCCGAACCCGGGATTTGATCTTTGTCGGCACAGCTCCCGACCAGTCAACCTTAAATACAAGGAGATATAATATCACCTCAAGTGCGAGAGCCGCCGCAACATCGATGATAGAATGCTGTTTGATGAAAACCGTAGACGCGCAAATTAGAATGGTCAGAATCAGAGAAGTGAATTTCCAACCCGGTCTGTTTTTAAACAGCTTTGATTTGCAAAGACCTATGTGTATTGCTAATTGATTGAGCACATGTATGCTTGGCATACAGTTTGTGTTGGTATCATTTGCATAAATTCTGTTACGAATAAAATTGCTGAATACATCCTGGCTTTTAATCACCGGACGAAGCAGCTGGCCATTGGGATACAACATATAGATAAACATAGCGGTTGCCATCCCGGCATATACAAGCATGATGGTGCGAACAAAATCACCCCGGTCGCTGAAACAAAGCAATACCAGCACAACCGCAATCAGCGGGAACCATAACACATAAGGAACCACAAAAATCGGAATAAACGGGATATAGTAATCAATGGAACAGCTGATCCAATAATGAGGAACAATGTGTTTTTCAAGCAGCAGAAACTCTATAAAAAGCACAAGATACCCAAGAAAAATAACCACGTGCCAATACTGTCTTACAATGGCGCTCCGACCTTCCGGTTTCAGAAACTCCTTATTGCGAATGAAGTCGGGAAGAAACGGTTGTTTCACGTCAACCACCTCCTTTTAATTCATAGGATACAGATTAGTCGGCGACAGGTAAACTGGTATAAAACCTGTAGCCGGGGCAAAACTCCAGAACCTCGGCAGCAGAACACACTTTATCAACCAAACAGACAAGCAGTGCCTCTCGACAGCGGGGGATCCGCAGTGTCAGCGGCCACATGTGCCTTACAATCACTTCTCGTTCCTTATCACAAAGCGAAAAATGCTTTTCAGCGTTTGCCAATGCGGTTTTGGGATGGCTGAACCCATGCCAACGGCGAGATGGGTCGGGGATATGCCAGTCATATAGAAAAAAGTCGTGCAGCATTGCGCCGCGAATCATGGATACCTCGTCACATTTAATACGCAACTTCCTGCACAAGCAATAGCTGTAAAATGCCACAGCAAGGCTGTGCCTCAAGCAGGATGTGTTCCCGTGCTGAACAAAATCCCCCATCTGTTTTACCGGTTCATATTCCAGCATTGGCTTCACACATTCAATAAAAAAAGCCAGCTCCTCCGGTTTTAATCTCATGTAGCATACCCTTTCTGCTGTTAACATGCTATTATTATACGCTGACCGGGATGGAGATCAACCGGAATGTCTCAACATAAGTTCGGCTGTGGATAATCATTGTTAAGAATTAAGAGACCAGAAAAAGCGAGATGCTGCTAAGCAGCAGGAGGGCGTTTAGCCCGAACAGCGGTTTTTAAATTCCCAGACGTTGGCAGTAGACAACGTTGCGATATATTATACCACAATCCTCGATTGTTTTAAACCATTTTTTAAAATTCAGGATCGGTGGGGTCTATGGCAGGCCCGTTTTCGGATATGCGTTCCGGAGCATTTGCCGTCGTCCCGATCGTGGCACCATTGACAATCTCTAACGTTGTGCCGTCTGGGCAATTGTCCCAGATCCACTTAATGTCGGCGGTTACCATTGCAAGACAGCCTGAAGTGCTAGCAGTGCCAATGCGGTTATATTCTTTTATATGCATGGTATCCCCCCTCGCCTCCCTATAAAGAGGGCCGTGCATATAAATGTCACCGGTGTAGCGTATGCAATATTGCGTCCAGTATTTCCCTATTAGGAACTGATACCAGCGTTTTTGCTTTTCAAGCTTGAAAA
>DHOG01000207.1:21654-21850 GCA_002410715.1 Ruminococcaceae bacterium UBA5396
GTTTTTGCTTTTCAAGCTTGAAAACACCGGTGGGAGTCATGTTCAGCGTTCGGCCGCGTGAACTGCTGATGGTTTTCACCAGCTTTGAATAATAGCCGTTGCCCTCCTGACCATACACCGAAAGGGTATATGTGTCCTTTTCATAGTATAAATAGTACGGAAGTGAGGGGGTAACAACCCTATGCGCATGGTTCAA
>DHOG01000207.1:22055-22388 GCA_002410715.1 Ruminococcaceae bacterium UBA5396
CCCATTTATTTTCTTGCGCAGCAACCGTAACCGAATTATCCCGGGTTTCGGTGGAGGAGGAAGAAGAAGGTTCCGTCAACCTCGGCACAACCGGTGAATCGGCAGAGGCATAGGAAGAATCCTCCCCGTCCTTACAACCGAAACAAAGCGCCGCTGTGACCAAGAAACACGCCATCAGCCAAAATAAGCGACTGGATCGGATCGAGGGTACAATTCTGCTATCATTGTTTATCACAAACATCAAATACCTCCTGTTTCTTGAAACCTGTGAACCTTTGCCCTGTCGGAAAAATCGAGTGTCACCGTAATCCCGGGACTGTATTCTTGGGATTT
>DHOG01000207.1:22603-22759 GCA_002410715.1 Ruminococcaceae bacterium UBA5396
AAATACAGACTGAATCCGGCTGCTTTCCCGCTTTGGGGCAAGTCCGGGGACAATCCGGATTCCAGAATGGGAAACGCTTCGTAAACCTTTCGGTTTTTAAGGGTAACATAGCTTCTGTAGGAATCCCCGCTCTCATCCTCAAGATAGCCGTAAATA
>DHOG01000207.1:22987-23591 GCA_002410715.1 Ruminococcaceae bacterium UBA5396
GGATATAATCGCCCTTTTTGCGGGTGTACAGTCTGCCGCCTGCGTTTGAAGCCGAGGGAATGGCAAACTCCCTCGGCAAAGCGGGCATGATCGGTGCTCTTTCAAGCAGCTTGGGGATATTTCTCTGCACAATTTCATATACCACAACATCGGGATTATGCGTCTCTAACCCCGTCAGATTTACAGGATATTCACGGGAATAATAAGCGTAACCGAAATTATCAGACACAAATGGAATGATGGCGTTACCGAAGGAGTCCCTGAACATCATGATGCGCCTGCCATTCACTTGGCTTGTGGTTGTAATTTGCGGATCCTCTACCGATTTGTACGGCGTTTGAGGTGAGTGCTTTTTCTCTATTCTTAAAGAAGTTCGTCCCTCATCGGCTTCCTTTGCCATTGGAAAAAGCATTTTTTTCAGATCGCCCGGGGCGGTTGTCTCCTCTGCTTCTGCCCTGCTGAAATCATCATAAAAAAATGCAGGCAGAACCGTTTTAATATCCTCCATTAGGCGGTTAAATCCGACACGGGCGCCGAGATCATTCCAGTGGGTATCGGTCTTGTGATAGACTCTTTCTTTGGATTTGGCGCTTGCCAACGCCGC
>DHOG01000207.1:23746-25599 GCA_002410715.1 Ruminococcaceae bacterium UBA5396
GTTATATCGGAATAAATGACGCCGCTGTTTTTCAGTGCGCCTGTCAACCGTTCTAGAACCGTCGGTTTTGATGATCTGTAATACCGCTCCGGCATATACTCAGGATAGATGGTGTTTTTATTGGGCGCCACTGTGAACACAAACGGAATCCCCTGCTGCTGGAGATACTGGGATTGCAGGGCTATAACCGTTACCAGCCGTTGGATATCACTGTCGGAAAGCTGGGTCTGCCCGACATAGTCGGATATGGTTTCGTGAAAGTACAGCCAGCTGTCCCTGCCATAAACCACTTTTTCATTGGCTGCTTGTTTTAGAACGCTGATATACAGTAATTCATTCAGCTGAACCATCCCAAGCCGTCCGGCAAAATTATCGGAAAAGTATTGGTCAAGACTGGAAAAATACCGGTTATTTATTGTACCGTTTTCAACAACTTGGGGCATTTTTGCAAGCACCCGATTTTCACTGCTGTTGTTCTGATAAAAAGGCATGGCAAGCAGCGGCGCCAATGATATGGTTAGAAAAGCAATAATATACAGCGTTTTGAAAAGCTTCAAGCTTGCCCGCTCCTTTTAAAATCTAAAATAAATAAACGGGTTGTAACTGGATGTGGACAGGTTTAGAATACACAAAAAATAAAGCCCCAGCGATACCGCCCCTGATACAAAACCTGCCGCCGGCTTTAGGCTTGATCTGTCAAGCCTTTGACTGATAATGCGGACGACAGGTGCCGAGAAAACAACCGCCGGAATGATGCAAAAAATGAGGAGAGGACTGACGATCAGTCCAACCGCGATTTTTGTTCCTTCATTAAAAGTAAATCCCGCAAACATATTTATCACAAGCATTGCTGCCTGCGCCAGCGTATCGGCTCGGAGGATTACAAAACCCACCGTAACCACAAGCAGCGTATACACATGCCCTAGGGGTTTGAGCCTGCCTTTGTTAAGGCGAATTACCCCCATGGTTTCAAGGGTTAGAAACAGTCCATGGAACAGTCCCCACAGAATAAATGTATAATTGGCACCGTGCCACAGTCCTGTAAAGAAAAAAACAATTGTCCGATTGAGTGCCGTCCTGAATTTGCTTTTTCGGTTGCCCCCCAGCGGAAAATATAGGTATTCGCGGAACCATGATGATAGCGATATATGCCATCTCTTCCAGAATTCGTGTATGCTTGCCGAGATATATGGGTAATTAAAATTTTCGGGAAAATCAAAGCCAAACATTTTCCCCAAACCGATTGCCATGTCTGAATACCCCGAAAAATCAAAATAGATTTGTATCACATAAGATATTGCTCCGATCCAAGCAAGGGAAATATTAAGCTTGTCCGGCTGCATGGCGAACACCTGATCAGCCGCCAAGGCAAAGGTGTTTGCAATCAGCAGCTTTTTCGACAGTCCGCCAATAAACCGCTTTATGCCCGCCGCGGTTGCTGCGGTCGTTATTTGTCTCTCGCTTAATCGTAGTTCAATCTCCTTGTATTTGACAATAGGACCTGCAATCAGCTGGGGGAAAAAGGAGATATAGAGCATAAGCTTGAGAAAGCTCTTTTGAAGTGCAACCTTACCGGCATAGACGTCGATGACATAGGACATGACCTGAAAGGTAAAAAACGATATGCCCAAGGGCAATCTGATTTCCGGAATCCCAAGACTCAGCCCCGTTACTGCATTGACCGATCCGACAAAAAAACCGGCATATTTAAACACTGCCAACAAACCAAGGTTCATAAGGATACACAAAATGAAAATCTGCTTTTTATGCCATCGCATCATAAGAACGGTAGCCAAATAATTCATTGTCAGACTGGCGATAAGCAGCAAAATATAAACAGGCTCTCCCCATGC
>DHOG01000207.1:25788-25953 GCA_002410715.1 Ruminococcaceae bacterium UBA5396
GTAAGAAATCCGTTGCTGTATTTTATCGGAAGCTTCATATTTATAAGATATACCAGCGGAAGAAATGAAAAAAGAAAAACCGGGCTGCTGAAAAGCATATCCTATCTCCATATCAATCCTGAAAATAACTGTTTGAGTCAAAATAAACGGTGGTCACCTTATCAT
>DHOG01000207.1:26169-26988 GCA_002410715.1 Ruminococcaceae bacterium UBA5396
TTTTAAGGTAAATGAAAGGCGGGGCGACTCGATGTCGCTTTTGTTGTTGGTTTCATTATAGACCATAAGCTCGCCGTCCATAAAAAACTTGTCTCCATAGCTTTTTATAACATCGTCCTTGGTGCTGCCCACCCTGACACCACCTTTAAAGCTGTAGGTTGCATCATAAAACAAGGCTTCGTCCAAAATATCCTTGCCCTCCCGAGGATAGCTTGTAATATGAACTTTTACATATTTAAACGTCTTGTCGTAACCTTCATAATAGCAGCTCAGGATTTCTTCTGTATCGTCCGGAACGCCGAGAAAGTCCAGCAGAGGCTTGGCATCCTGACCGAAATAAAATGTCTGATCCCCCAAAGTCAGCTTGATATCCCCTTTGGAAAACTCCCCCGTCTTTTCGCCTTCTTTTCCCGAACAGGAACTCAATAAAACGGCAAATAAAGCCAGTAAAGAACAGACCGCTTTTTTCAAAACATTCTCCTCCAGACCGTTTTATGCTTTCAGCATCCAACGGATTACATGCCTCTAATTTCTTTTAAAGTTATGGTGCGTACCATACGCTTAAAAAATACATTCCTCTATGCAAATAATTTAGGCTTTCTCGGTTGCAGAAGATAAACGCTGCCATATCGGTCAGCGCTTGATCCGTTTTAATATACTGCTAGTATATTATTAATATAAATATCCTTCGCGTATGCGATTTTGCACTTCTAAAGAAAAAAATACCGAAGAAGTTAAAAGTATTCACTTGACAAATTCGGGGGATTCTATATAATAAATTACTGTTCCCATATCTATTGCGGAATTGTGTAAAGGTAG
>DHOG01000134.1:0-4906 GCA_002410715.1 Ruminococcaceae bacterium UBA5396
AATGCGGCAACGAGGTTTTTAATCCTTATTTTTTCTTCGTCAGATAGTTTTTTACGGTCAGTATCATGTTTCGTTGCGACTTCATTAGGTTAACCGACTGAAGAACAATTGTCTTTGTCTCATTGCTACGAGAATATTCATTTTGTCACCACGATGGATATCGAGTGCCTGACAAGCAGCTTCGGGAAATCCGGCTTTTCCCAGAATTTTCTGCGCTTTGTCAACGCGTTCGGAGTGTAAATTACAGAGAGCTTTAACCTCAACACCGGGAATGTGGGTAAAACGTTGTAGCCTCCCGGACCACGCATTCCCAGTCCAATGAATCCTACTCGTACCATATCCATTTTTGGCGCTGCAAAGTTGAACATATCCTCTTGCCCGGGAGGACGTTACGGAATATTTGTTTCTATTAATTTTACAGTTGTCGCCTGTCCTCCGTTTCCGGCACAAGATAGCATCAGTCCAAGTAAGGCGATAAAGATGTAATTGATGATTTTTGTCATGATTGTTTTTTGAAAGAAAATGAAAAAATGTGAGGCAGTTATTTGTTCTGCCTCACAGATTAATAAAAGTGTTTGGAATGAAAAATTAATTTGATGTCGGATTCTGTGTCAATGTACTACCCGAACCTTTGTATGCGTTTATTGCATTTTGGGGAATGTAATACACTACCCGGTAATCGGTTGCTTTCACTTCTTCCATCGCATTATGTGGCCCTGGATAATGACGCGTTAGCGACTTGCCGTTGCGAAATACATCGTAGCTTCGTTCTGCCTGGAAAGCGAGTTCTAATTGACGTTCTTTATCGATCAACTCGCAGGCATTGGCGGCAGTAAGCGCGGAATAGCCTTCGCCAGGCAATGAACGTTCGCGAATGATATTCAAGGCTGTCAGTGCATCTCCATATTTTCCGGTTTTGGCGGCTGCTTCCGCTTTGTTCAAATACATTTCGGCCAATCGGGTAATGATGGGCGAATGGAGTTGGGAATCTTCGCCCTCACGTGAGCATTTTACAATATAAAACATCGGATAAGCCCGGTTGAGCTTCATTAATTTGTCGATAACGCCGGTATATGTTTTCCCGTCTTCATATTTTATGGAGTAAATTCCCTGCGAAGCATCGACCGGTGTTAATGAATATGTTTTATCTCCCTCTTTACAGGTTACGGTGTTGGCCGATACTGTAATGGGGGCTTGTACATAACTATAATTAGTTTGTACCCCGGAAGCGTTATACAAATTTTTTATGAAACGGAAAACCATTACGTTGTCGTTTGAATACTGTGGCTCGATAAATGCGGCACGCGCATCTACCAGTTTATTGTTTGCCCAGTCGTTACGTCCGGTTTCGTCGAGTAAACTGATGTATTTAGCGCTTGCGTACATTTCTCCCCAGCCCATTCCACCGATATTGGAGTACATTCCGCCAATGCCGTAATAATGGTCATAACCTGAAAATTCGGTAGCTACACGTTTTACAACGAAAATACTTTCTTTGTTGTTTTCGGGTTTCAGTGTGTTGTATTTCATAAAGTCTGCACGTGGTAACAAACTGTATTTACCGGAATTAATTACCTCGTCGGCATATTTTATTGCCAAGTTAGCATATTCGGTATTCGGATTGTCATACGTTCCGCTCATATACAGATAAATACGTGATAATAAAGCTTGAGCAGCTGATTTGGAAGCATAAGCCGGCCCTTTGTCGATAGTTAATAATGTAATGGCTTTCTCCAAGTCGGCAATAGCTTGTTTGTACGTGTCCTGGACTGATGACCGATCGGGTAGTTTACCGAAGACATCGTCTGGAGTTCCGTTGACGATGGGAACTCCGAGATTTTTGTCCGGAGCCTGTGCGTAGGGTCGGCCATAAGCACGCGACAGGTAAAAATAGAGCATACCGCGTAAAAAATAACACTCGCCTAGCTGATTGTCAACTTCGGGGCTTTGTCCTTCCTTGATCAGTTTAATGATATTTGACGATTGAGCGATGGCTTTGTAACTATTGTCCCAAAAACTCTGTAAACGATAATTATTTGGTGTGCGCGAGTAAGAAATAAATTCGTAAAATGCATCGGTGGATGATCCGCGAATCATGATGTTATCGCCTGCGTATTCACCGCAGCGGTGCATCACGTCTGACCAGCCTCTCAGTTGTGCATACGTACCGGTAAGCAACGTTTCAAGAGAACCGTCAGGGTCTTGTTTTATTTTTTCGTCGGGCATAGAGCCGTAGGGCAACCTATCTATATCGCAAGCAGAAAATAAGATGCCTGCAATGAGTAAACTATATAGAATTATTTTTTTCATCTGTTTAGATCTTTTTTAGAATGTTACATTGATTCCAAATAAAAATTTGCGGGTAGAGGGATAAACGGTGGTAGTTACACCTACTATTTTGCGCCCTGTACCATCGTCATAAGTTGGAAGTTCGGGGTCAACACCCGAATAATTAGTGATAGTGAAAAGGTTTTCACCTGTTACAAAAAACCTTACATTTTTTAAGTTAAATTGAGGCAATTCCAGATTGTATCCCAGCGAAATACTGCGCAGTTTCAAGTATGAGCCATCTTCTAGATAGCGAGAGGAGACACTGTTTGATTTCGTGGCATTTTCATAAATGGCTTTGGGGTGAGTGGCGATATCTCCGGGTTTTGTCCACCGGCTCCACGATGGCATTAAACGCATCTGGTTGCGATCGGTATATGTGCCATCAGAGTCGTATTCGAGTCGGGTGTAATTATAAATTTTTCCACCCACGGAGTAACCGAATACCATATTAGCATCAAATTGCTTCCAAAAAAGCGATGTGGAAAAACCTCCGAAGAATTTAGGCGTATAAGCTCCTAATTCTACTTGGTCCGCTTCTGCATACGAGCTCGTCACCTCCCTGGTTTTATTTCCTTTATCATCGGTTACGGTCTTGTACCACTGGGGTGCACCGTTTTCAGGATTAACCCCTGCCCATTCTTGTATATACCATGTGTCGGCATCAATTCCTTCACGCAGAATGGTCTGTGCTGCGCCTGCAATATTAACGCCGCTGCCACCAATTATGGGAGCTATCTTCCCGGTTTGCGGATCCCGTTGCCCGTAAAGTTCAGTTACTTTATTTCGATTTAATCCGATATTCCCGTCAATAGTCCATAGCAAATCTTTGTTTTTGATGACGTCTATGCTTGCGGTAGCCTCAAATCCTTTATTACGTACTGCACCCACGTTACGCCAAACACTTGTAACACCTGTTAATCCGGATACAGGAACCTGGTAAAGCAGGTCGCTTGTGTTTTTATCGTAATAATCGAGAGTTAAACGTACGCGGTCAAAGAGAGCCGCATCGATCCCCACTCCCGTAGTATATGTTTTCTCCCACGTGAGATTCCGGTTACCAATTTGTGAGATAAGTGCACCCGATTTTTCGTTATAGCTTGATCCGGAAGAAACAGAATATAAATCATACTGAGGATAGAGCGATTTAGGACGGTTTCCGACTGAACCATACGAAGCTCTCAGCTTAAGTTCATTCACAATATCATTTTGAAAAAATGCTTCGCGGTGAATGTTCCAGCCGCCACTTATGGAGAAGAAGTTTCCGTATTTGGCATTGTCTCCAAAATTTGATGCACCATCGCGTCTCAATGATAATTGAGCCAAATATTTGTTGTCATATGCATAATTTATATTTGAAAACACTGACTGTACAGCCCATTCAGATACGCCGCCCTTGGTCTTTTCTGGTTTTGCAGTTACGTCGAGAATTTCGAATCCGGGCACAAAACCTATTCCTATTGCATCCACATTATTGGTGTTGTAATCGTTAAATTCATATGCCAAGAGGGCATTAATGGAATGTTTATCGAAATATTTATTGAAGCGAAGCAGTTGGTTGGTGTAGCGTCGCGTCATTTCCGAACGGTACTCCTGGATACGTCCATTTACACCTTCTGCTGAAGACGAACGCGGGTCGTAGTACGCTTTTGAAGCATACCCCTGGTATTTTATATTGTTTACGGATGAGAACGTGAGCCAATCGGTAAGTTTGATATCGAAATCGAAATTTCCCATAAATTCGTACGTTGTTGATTTCGAAAAATTCCACTGCAAATCGTACATATAGTTTGTGCCGTTGCTGTTTACCCATAACGGTGAGCGATTTGGAACAACATTGCCTATGTCGTCATAAGGACTGTCCCACGGCAGGGCTGAATACATTGCAGAAACAGAATGCTGCCGGTCGTTGATATCGCGACGTGAGCCTGAGATAAACGGTTTAATTGTCAACCAGTTGGTAGGACGATAATCAGTTTTGTATAAAAAATTGTATCGCACAAAATCGTAACCCTTCACAGAGCCGGTTTCATCGTAAATACCTACTGATACTAATGAACGCATTTTTTCTGAACCGCCGGAAATAGACAGGTTATAATCCTGGACAATTCCTGTTTGCGTAGCCTGATCCCACCAGTTAAAATCACTATTTCTTAAGTCTGAATTCCATCTCGGAAAAACAATTGATTCCTGATTGTCCATAGATGAATAATAGTCATATAATTCCGCGCCATTCATCACTTGCAAGTTGCCTTTTATCAGGTTACTTACACCTGATTTTGCTGAAAGTGTCACGGACAATTTGTCGGCTCTGGGATTTTTTGTGGTTACCACAATTACGCCGTTTGCACCTTGCGAGCCGTAGATAGCAGTTGAGGCAGCATCTTTCAAGATGGTCATCGTTTCTATATCCGCGGGATTCAAAGATCCCGAACTGTTGCCTACAATCACGCCATCTATAACCCAAAGTGGATCGGTACTTCCATTCACGGTTGATTTACCGCGAATAACGACGGTTCCTACAGAGCCGGGTTGTCCCGAACCGGGTGCAACATATACCCCCGGTGCTTTGGAATTG
>DHOG01000134.1:5098-5311 GCA_002410715.1 Ruminococcaceae bacterium UBA5396
GGAATTAAGCATATTCTCAACGGAAGGAGTTGTTATGTTTTTTAGCTTTTCGGTAGAAATTGTTTGAAGTGAACCCGTTAAACTTTCGCGACGTTGCACGGTGTATCCTATTACCACCAATTCTTCCAACTGCTGTGTATCTTCCCGCATCACAACATTTATTGATGTTTTTCCGGCTGTGGAAATTTCCTGTTCCTGATAGCCGATATACGA
>DHOG01000171.1:0-1682 GCA_002410715.1 Ruminococcaceae bacterium UBA5396
GTTCGAGCCTCGTAAGCCGCTCCAATCGAAAACCGACATAAAGCTGATTTCTGCTTTATGTCGGTTTTTGTAGTTGTTATTGACGGTGTTTATTGAGAAACACCCCTGTATTTACATATTGTATTTAATATAAAATATATGGTACCATTTGCATTTATCATAAATTTGTATTATAATCACATTATAATTTAAAATGGGTGGGAATGGTCTTTTTTTGAAGATATACGCCTGTTAAATCAACTCAGGGAAGGTTAGAGATATAAAATGAAGATTGATAAAGTTTTAACATTGTTCGTTACGGGTTCTCTGAACGGTGAAAGTATACTGACAGAATCCGGCTTGGTTATAATGATCGGTTTGGTGGTTGTATTTGCAACATTAATTGTCCTAACGGCGATTTTTTGGTTATTTGGAAGAGCATCATCGTATCGCGAAAAACCGGCAACGTCGAAACCAGATGCCGAAGAGCATAAAGAAACAGAAAGCCTCCTCGTAGCGGCGCCTTTGCCTGTAAAACCGTCTATTCAAAGCGGCATCAGTGAAGAAGTTGTTGCCGTCATCGCCGCTTCGATTGCTTCCATGACACCAGAGGGAACTGGATATGCAATACGCAGTGTTAGACGCGCCCGTGGTGAGCGTCCTGTCTGGGCTGCCGCAGGTGTAGCAGAAAACACTCGCCCTTTCTAAGGGGCTAAAAACATGTTACTACCACGAACAGGATGGATTAGTCTCACTAAAGTGAATTATAGTTGGGACTGTGATTCCTGGAATGTCTCTTGAAAGGATTGTATTTGATGGAAGCACTCTTGAAGGCTATTGGTGATATTTGGAGGGATTCTGGCTATGCAAGGCTGTTTACGCTTGGCTCAGAAGGAAATTGGCTTGAACGAATTGCGGCGGGCGGTGTCGGGAACCTTATCATGATTGCCGTTGCCTGTGTGTTGCTGTATCTTGCTATTAAAAAGCAATTTGAGCCGTTGCTTTTGCTGCCGATTGCTTTTGGTATGCTACTTGTAAATCTTCCGCTCGGGGATGTTATGAAATCGCAGCTGAATACTCTGGTTCCATTGACAGCGGAGGAACTGGTACACTATAAACAGGGAATTTATGACCAGGTATATCAGGTTTTTGAAATGAACGGCAAATATTACTGGCAGCATTTCGAATCCGGCGGGCTTCTTTGGTATTTGTATCAGGGCGTTAAATTCGGTATCTATCCGCCGCTGATTTTTCTTGGCATCGGTGCAATGACCGACTTTGGCCCTTTGATTGCCAACCCAAAAAGCTTCTTGTTGGGCGCTGCAGCGCAGTTAGGCATATTTTCAACCTATTTCGGTGCTCGGGCAATCGGTCTAATTTTTCCTGCTTTGGAGTTTTCGCAGCAGCAGGCATCTTCAATCGGAATCATCGGCGGTGCCGACGGTCCAACTGCTATATGGCTAACTTCCAAGCTTTCTCCTGAACTTCTCGGACCGATTGCGGTTGCGGCTTATTCATATATGGCGTTAGTCCCGATTATTCAGCCGCCTATCATGCGGTTGCTTACTACTAAAAAAGAACGTTCCGTTGTTATGACCCAGCTTCGTCCTGTTTCAAAAACCGAAAAAATATTGTTCCCGGTTTTTGTTACAATCATTGTTGTGTTACTTCTTCCCAGTGCAGCTCCTCTGGTCGGTATGCTG
>DHOG01000171.1:1839-10487 GCA_002410715.1 Ruminococcaceae bacterium UBA5396
TAACCTGTTCCGCGAGAGCGGCGTGGTGGATCGAATTTCAAAGACCGCACAAAATGAGTTGATGAATATTATTACAATCATGCTTGGCATAACGGTTGGCGCTACCGCAAACGCGGCGGCATTCCTCCAGCCAAAAACATTGTTGATTATTTGCCTCGGTCTTTTGGCGTTCAGCTTTGGAACTGCGAGCGGTGTTTTGTTCGGCAAGGCTATGTATGCGGTAACCGGCGGTAAGGTGAATCCTTTAATCGGCTCGGCAGGGGTGTCAGCAGTGCCAATGGCGGCACGTGTATCGCAAAAAGTCGGGCAGCAGGAAAACCCCGGCAACTTCCTTCTTATGCATGCCATGGGGCCAAATGTAGCGGGTGTTATCGGTTCGGCGGTTGCGGCAGGTGTTTTGTTAACATTGTTCGGTTAATAAATTCAGGGGAAGGGCAGCTATCTGCACCTTCCCTTTTTATAGGCGAACCCATTAGCGTAGCTATGCAAACAGATCCTTCGCTCATGCTGCGGGCACCTATTGTTCTATCTCTGCAAGTTTTGCAGCTGCTTTTCAAGACGCTGCATTCTGTCTATGGCGCAGAGGTGGCTGAAATGCTATAATACATTAGTATGCTTTAACTTTATCTGATTAGGGACTGGAGAAGTGGAATTTAATGCGGGATAACCCGAACGTTGCAAATGAATTTATAAATCTTAGAAAGCAGCTTATTGAACGTGATTTTTTAAAAATGAATGATAAGCAGCGGGAAGCTGTTTTTTGCACACAGGGGCCTCTTTTGATTTTGGCCGGAGCCGGAAGCGGAAAGACGACAGTGCTGGTCAACCGCATTGCAAATATGGTTAAATATGGGCAAGCATATGAAAGCAGACAAACCCCTGCCCAAATCAGCCAAGAAGATATCGCAGTTATACGTGCGGCAGTGTCAGGGACGGCTTCACCGGATGAGCTGGCTCGAGCTGAGATGCTGTGCGCGGTAGATCCATGTCCACCATGGAGAATCCTCGCCATAACATTCACCAACAAGGCGGCGGGTGAGCTGAAAGAACGGCTATCCCGAATGCTCGGCGAAGTGGATGGCAGCCGAATACAGGCCAGTACGTTCCACTCATTTTGTGCGAGAATACTCCGACGGGACGGAGAGAGACTGGGATATTCCAACCATTTCACAATATACGACACAGATGACAGCAGGCGTCTGATGAAGGCCTGTATGCGGACGCTAAACATAGATGAGAAAACACTCGGACATAAAACAATTTTGGGTGAAATTAGCCGAGCAAAGGATTCCCTTTTGAATCCGGATGAATATATGGCACAGGTGGGAGGAGATTTCCGTCGTAAGCAGATTGCCAACGCTTATTCGATGTATCAGCGAAGGTTGATGGAAGCTGACGCAATGGATTTTGATGACCTGCTTTCCCAGACGGTTAGATTGTTTCAAGAGGCGCCTGATGTTCTTGCCATGTATCAAAAACGTTTCCGTTATCTTATGGTGGACGAATATCAGGATACAAACCATGCACAGTATAAATTCGTATCAATGCTGGCGGCGGAGTCCGGTAATCTCTGTGTTGTCGGTGACGACGATCAAAGCATCTATAAGTTTCGTGGCGCAACCATTGAAAACATCCTAAGCTTTGAGCATCAATTTCAAGGCTGCCGTGTGATTTGGCTTGAACAGAATTATCGTTCCACCCAAACTATATTGAATGCTGCAAATGCAGTCATATCCAAAAATGAAAACCGAAAAGAAAAAACACTTTGGACTCAAAACCCAGAAGGCGAAAAGTTGGAATTGTATAGACTGGAAAATGAGACTGCTGAAAGCAGATTTATTGCAGACACCATTCAAGATGGGGTTGCGGGTGGCAGAAAATACAGTGATTTCGCGGTATTGTATCGCGCAAACGCACAGGCAAACGCCATAGAACGCGCTCTGGTAAAAAGCAGCATCCCTTATCGCATTATCGGTGGACATCGTTTTTTTGATACCAAGGAAGTACGTGACGCCATGGCATACCTTAAGGTGATTAATAACCCAAATGACAGCGTATCGCTTCGCCGTATCATTAACGAGCCTAAGCGTGGAATCGGTGATACGACAATGGAACATGCATCCAGAATTGCCGAAGGGCTTGGCATTCCTTTGTATGAAGTGCTGTGCAATGCCGACAATTATTCTGACATCAATCGTGCGGCGAATCGGCTTAAGCTGTTTACGGATATGATTGAACGTCTTAGGGAAATGAATGACGATCCCGAAGCTTCGATTCATCTGCTGTATACCACCATGCTTGAGACAACTGGTTATTTATCAATGTGGGAGCAAGCGGGAGAAAGTGAAGCTGCCAGAGTCGAGAACCTCAACGAATTGGCATCATCAATTATTGATTATGAAAATAACAGTCCTGATGATTTCCCCGAACTTGCAGGATTTTTAGAAGAAGCTGCGCTGATGACCGATGTTGATAATTATGATGCCGATACAGATACTGTTATACTTATGACAATGCATGCTGCCAAAGGGCTTGAGTTTCCCGTTGTGTTTCTACCCGGATTTGAAGACGGGATATTTCCCGGTATTCAGACGTTGTATAATCCCGAAGATATGGAAGAGGATCGCCGGCTTTGCTACGTTGCGATTACTCGCACAAGGGAAAAGCTGTACATACTGAACGCCGAAAGTCGTATGCTGTACGGTTCAACCACCCGAAACAGACCATCAAGGTTTTTGCTGGATATTCCCGATTGCCTAATCGACCGACATGAAAAGCAGATACAGACATATTCGTTTAAATCATTTGCTTCAAATGGCTACTTAACGGGAAATCAGGCTGATTATGCAAGCAGAGAAAGGTTCCTGAAAACATTTGACAGACGAGATATCGCAGGCGGCGGAATCTCTGCATCCGGGTTTGAGGATGGAGAGATTCGAAGGCGTTCAGGTTCCGCGAAATCTGCGCCAGCCTCAGGCTGGAAACCGGGTGACCTGGTCAGTCATAAGGTGTTCGGCAAAGGAGAGGTAATATCAGCAACACCCATGGGCAACGATATTTTGCTTGAGATTCGATTCGCAAAGGTTGGAATCAAAAAAATTATGTCCAATTTCGCGCGGCTTGTGCCGGCTTCAAATTGAGAAATACAGAATTTGATTATTATCGCAGTTTTTCCTTATATTAATATAAATCAATCACACAACTTCCTCCTTATCATAAAATGTAATGAAGTTAACCATACTCCATTATCATTTTACGGGAGGATTATTTATGCCTGATAAAAAATTCATGCATGACAGCGGCTGCAAAGAAGCCGTCTGTATTGATGCGGGTCGTGTATATGATTCATGTTCGGATAAAGACTGTCTCGAAGATCTCAGGGTTTACTTTACCGAACGTGAACAAATGGTTGTTGACCGCGCCATCAGTGTACGTGCAAAGAGTGCCTGTGTCATCACGACATACATTGATATCGAACCGCTTCCCTTCAATCGCGGCTATTACTCCTGTGACCTAACCTTCTTCTTCAACGTTGAAATTGAAGCCATCACCGGACGTAATTGCCCGCCGGCAAATCTCTGCGGAATCTGTGTGTTCCGTAAACGTGTTATTCTTTTTGGCAGTGAAGGAAATGTGAAAATCTTCAGTAGCGAGTTCCGTGAGGATCGCGATGACCCGCAGCAGCCAATTTCGCGCAATCTGCCCATATGCAAAGTACAGGTAGCCGAACCAATTATTCTAGCGGCTTGTGTTGTTGACCCATGTGACCGTCGTAATTGCAAATGTGACTGTGACTGCGGCTGCAACTCAATTCCTGAGGGTATAGCAAACAGTTATGGTGGCTGCTTTGTCGACCCCGCAGACAGTAAAGCGGTTTATGTTACGCTCGGCATTTTTACCATTGTTCAGTTGATTCGTGATGTACAGATGCTGGTTCCTGTATACGATTTCTGTGTACCGACCAAGGACTGCTCGGTATCTTCCGGCGATGAGCCGTGTGATCTATTCCGAAAGATGCTGTTCCCGGTAGATGAGTTCTTTCCACCCAATCAACAGCATGATAGGGGCAACTGCGGTTGCGACAGGAAATAGAAAACAACCTACATAAGCCCATACGGGAACAATTAATTGCCGGTGCTGATCTGTTTATGATCGGCACCGGCATTGGCTTTGTAAAATGTTTAAAGATAAAAACTGCAGATAATATATGTTGAACTGAACAGTAAAAATGATAAATTACTAATTATAATCCATTGATATAACAATGAAACTGTGATAGAATGTTACAAGTGGTTTTATGTATATCTGTGCTAAACATTAGATTATCTTGTATAAAGGTATGTAATATTATATAATTTATACGACTGCTTAGCGATTGGACAAGTTTTTGTACAAACTGGGTGGTTAAAGGAGTCATGTATGGCTTTTTTTGTTTTCTTATATAAGCTGCACCTTAAAATTCTGTATTTTTTTCTAAAACTTTTTCCGGTGAATCACAACAAGGTTGTTTTTTTAAGCAGAAATCATGATACTCCATCACTTGATTTCCGTATGCTTGAGAACGAATTGAAATCTAAATACAAGAATATTCAAATTGTCTTTCTTACAAAAAGAATTAACAAAAGCGTATCGCAGTTGATTTGCTATTATTTCCATACTCTTCTTCAGACTTATCATATAGCGACCACCAATGTCTGCGTACTTGATTCTTACATAATTCCTATCAGCATATTAAAACACAGAGAAAGCCTGAGTGTGATTCAGTTATGGCACGCAATGGGGGCTATTAAAAAATTTGGATACCAGACCCTTGACAAGCGGTATGGTCGGCGGGCGAAGTTATCTCTAATGATGCATATGCATGAAAATTATGACTATGTTGTTTCAGGGTCAGATGCAATGATTCCATTTTATACAGAGGCATTTCATGTTTCTTCACAGCGTTTCCTTCCAATTGGGTTACCCAGGATTGATTATATTGTCAGCCGCCAAAAAAGCATTCGAAGAAGTGTGTGTAAAAAGTATCCGCATTTGAAGGACAAGCCGGTTATTCTTTATGTGCCGACCTTTCGATTAGAGCCTGACGACGGCATTGAAAGGCTGGTTAATCAAATTGACTTCAGTCGATATTCATTAATTATAAAGAAGCATCCGAACGACCAAAGGGAATGTAATGATGATCGGATTACATTCATTGGCAACGTATCGTCACTGTCTCTTCTGACAGTTGCAGACTATATCATTACGGATTATTCTGCTATCTCCATTGAAGCGTCGGCACTTGAAAAACGTCTCTATTTTTATGTATATGACTATGATAAATATTGTGCATCCAATGGATTGAATATCGATTTATATGAACAAATGCCGGGTTGTGTTTTTAAAGATGCTGCAGAGCTTATACAGGATATTCAACATAACAATTATAATTTTGAAGCCATACGGGCATTTAAAAGGAAATATGTTGCGAATAATGGTGACACTACACAGAAAATCAGTAATCTAATTGCGGAACTCGCCGGTTTCCGGCATTTAGATACCAAATAAAAACATTGTGGTGGCAAAAAGGTGAAATATATTATAATAATTCTAAAAATGTTGGCACAAAAGAATATAACCTTTCGGCGCATTGTACGCCGACTGATTTATATCATAAAAAGTGCCTATTATTTATTTTTTTATTATCTTAATAAAACCCAGCCCAACTTGGTATTGTTCGAAGCATATATGGGACGTTCGTATGCATGCAGTCCAAAAGCACTGTATGAGGCGATGCAGAGAGATAAGAGCTATCAATCTTTTCATTTTGTCTGGGCATTTTTTGACTGCGACAAGTATGAGTTTTTGAAGGAAAATAAAAATACCAGCCTGGTTAAATACGGATCGAAAGAGTATTATATCACCTATTCACAAGCAAAATATTGGATAAGCAATTCCCGGATACCAGAGCAAATCCGAAGAAGGAGGGATCAAATTTATATTCAAACTTGGCACGGTACTCCCCTCAAGCGGTTAGGCTTTGATGTTGAGGTAGAGGGCGGTAATGCCATGAACACCCTTAAGGAATTGCAAAATAAGTATACGGCTGATGCAAGACGCTATTCATATATGCTTTCGCCATCCGCTTTTTGTACCCAAAGGTTTATTTCCGCTTTTAATCTGGATGAATTACACCAAGAAAATATTATACTTGAAAAAGGATATCCCAGAAATGATGCTCTATTTCGCTATACCGAGCAGGATTGTCGGCGGATTAAAGCAACTCTAGGGCTGTCGGATGATAAAAAGATTATTCTGTATGCTCCTACATGGAGAGACAATCAGCATGAAGCCGGATTAGGTTACACATATTCAGTCGGTGTAGATTTTGATTTTCTGCGCAGGGAATTAGGTAAGGATTATGTTATCTTATTTCGCTCCCACTATTTTATCGCAAATAATTTTAATTTCGGAGAATATCAGGATTTTATAGTGGATGTGTCGAATTATGACGATATTAATGATCTTTATGTTATCAGTGATATGTTAATTACCGATTATTCCAGTGTGTTTTTTGATTACGCCAATCTCAAAAAGCCAATTCTATTTTATATGTATGATTTGGAATTCTATAAGAATAAGTTACGGGATTTCTATATTGAACTTGAAAACCTGCCGGGAAATGTGGTACAAACCGAGCAAGAGTTGGTTCGCAAAATACACCGGGTATCGAAACATTTTTTTATTGACGAACGGTATACTGCATTCAATCGACGGTTTAATTACCTAGATGGTCCCAATACGAGTGAAAAAGTACTGAGTGTAATTATAAATGGGGGAGATTTAGCAGACAGATGTTCGGGAAACAGCAGTATTACCGATGTGATAACGTCTAAATAAGGGGGACAAGCTGCATGAAACGGGTTTTGACTTATGGTACATTCGATATGCTTCATGAAGGGCATGTCAATTTACTAAGAAGAGCCAAGGCATTGGGTGATTATCTGGTGGTCGGGTTGTCCACAGATGAATTTAATGATATTAAGAATAAGCAGTCGTTTTTCGCTTATGAGAAACGCAAGTTGATTTTGGAATCCATACGTTATGTAGATCTGGTAATACCAGAGGAGACATGGGAACAAAAAGTCAGTGACATACAAAAATATAATATCGATACGGTTGTTATGGGCAGTGATTGGCAGGGCAGCGACCGATTTGAGTACCTCAGAAAATATGTGCAGCTTATCTACCTGCCGCGCACGAAAGGTATATCTACAACAAAAATAAAACGCAGTTGTGGTCAGCTTCTTTCTATAGTTGGCGGGAAGAAAGGTTAGAAAATATGCGCTACGATATTGATTTAAAGCAAATGGATATCGTGTGAAATCACTGTAAATTGATACTATACAGACCAAAAGAAAACGATAAAATGCCGATGCCGATTATTTAATTGACATCGGCATTTTTATCCTCAGCCATGGTTTTATGATTAATTGTTTATATTTTGGAATAATAATGGAGTGAAAGGCTTGAATCTGGAAAGGATGTGAGGGTTTGAATCATCACAGAGCAAAGATGTTCTGGATTATAGGACTGATAATTACGGCAATTTCGCTGGGACTGTTGTGGTTTGGCGTAAGAATGATTCTAGAGCAATCCTTAGATATGCAAAATATATTTGCGTATATATTGATGTCTATTACATTTGGAGGCCTCGCGGGAGCTTTTTATGCATTGGAGATGAAAGCTGCATTTACGTTATTTGTCACTGGTTTGATTGTAGGCTACTTCTCAATGTTTTGGAAGTTTATTGTCGGAATGGACGGTTGGGGTGATCTAACCGGTGTACTGTCTCTATTTATTTACGCGGGAATTGGCTTAGCCGTCGGTCTCATCGTTCAGCTAATTTGGTATATTATACGAAGGATAAGAAACAAAGATTATTAACTGATAACTAAAAAACACACTTCCTAAACCTAATGGTACAGGAAGTGTGTAAAAATTTTAAAACTGATTTTGGTGTGCCGCTTAGTTGTCTTCTTTTTCTGACTTGTTAAGAAGTGATCCAAGTGATACACCCCTGTCGGCAGCAGCATCGGCATTTTCAGAAGAAACGATATCATGTTCATACATATCGCTGTCAGCATAACCCGATGTAGGATCAAAGCCATTAACGAAATCTGCCTCTCCTGCGGGTTTACGAAGAAAGAAGAAATACAGAAGAGTACCCGCACCGCCAAGCATTAAAACACCGAATGAAATCAATCCGATTGCAAGCAATGGTACACCCGTTCCGGAGCGAAACCCGACAGGGGTTTCAAATCCGAGTATAACAACAGAGGAAACATGATTGGTGTTAAATATTAACACTCCATCTTTAACTGTAGTTTCATACAGGTGTGTGATGCCGTTTTTGTCAAATGAGGCAGCAGAAATCATGTACTTTGAGGATTTCTTCATACTTTTAGGGATCGGAAGCTCAATGGTAACTTCGGAGCTCGGAAGATCAACAGGCGTGTCAATTTTTAAGGAATTATTTATAATATGCATTGATAAGTCAACAGGTATACGTAATGTGTCTTCCGCATGAAACAGGCTGTATTTAGATTTTCCGCTGATGGCTGCTGAAATATGTTGATCCGTAATATCCATCGAGGAGCTTTGCACCA
>DHOG01000171.1:10629-16257 GCA_002410715.1 Ruminococcaceae bacterium UBA5396
CGAGGAGCTTTGCACCAGAAGCATAAGTGAAGAGCTGGAATTACCTATAATATTACTATAAGTATCTTTATGGACCAGAAGACGTGCGCGGGCTGCAAAATCCTTTGGAGAGTAATCAAAGGACTTATGAATGCCGGAATCAAAACTTGCATTTAAAGCAATCTTGTCTCCGACGATTTTTGTAGTACCTGCTCCTGTAACAATAGGTAGTGTATTTTTTGTTTCTGATGGCTTGGGTTTACTGCTCGTGGTTGTTGTAGTCTTGTTGATTTTCCGTGTTGTGGTAGCTTTGGTTGTAGTGGTTGATTTTGTTGAAGATGTTCCGGTTGTAGATGGATTAATTAACCATCCCTCATTACCGATATATTTTATCACCTGACCGGAAGCAAGAAGGTTTTCTTGATCATTTAGGACACAATGAACGTCAGAAATATCGGCGGGTAGTTTATTCGAAAATTTTGCATATCCGTTTGAATCGGTTGTTACTGATTCAAATTCTATATCACCTATGTAGTAGTATACAATGAGCCCTGACACCGGACGGTCATAATTATCACGAACCTGAGCAGTCAGTTTGTTGTTTTCACTAAATAATTCAATATTGGTTCTAAGCTCCCCGCCGCGCTCAACTTTCTGGTCACAGTTTACAATGGTTCCGTCATCCATTTCGAGAATGATGGTATACTCGCCCGGTTTCAGTTCCTCGTCGTCTATAGAGAAAGGGAAGCTCCCTGTATAGTCATTAACGCTTTTCCCGTAGTTCGTTCCAACGATCTGAACATTTTTCACAGACAACCCATTCGCGTCATCAGCGTTCCATTCGATATAAATAGTGTCATATGTTTCGTTGTAAGTGAAAGTGAACCACAAGTCTACAGGGGGGGATGTCGACTGGGTTGTAGAAGTAGTTGTGGTTGTAGTAGTACTTGTAGACGACGTTGTTTCGGTATTGTCGCGATTGTCGTTGGGTTTCGCTAAAACGAAGGAGGGGAGAGTGCACCCTAAAATAATTATACAAAGTAAAAACGGCAATAATTTTTTCATAAAGACATTCCGTCCTTTCCTTTGGAACGCTTTGATTTGTGTAGCACTTTAATCTGGTTGCCAATCAATACACAAGTATAAGAATATCATACTTCATCAAAAAAGTAAATGTACCCCTACCGGATTTATCTATTTAGTAAATGTTTTACAATCAGGACAAACACCGATAAAAAATACGTCCCCCTGTGTTTTTTCAAAACCGGATGGGCAAAACATGTTAAGACTAACAGAATCAACTTCAAAATCATAAATTTTTCCGCATTTGCTGCACAAGAAATGCCCGTGATCAGATGTAGTCGCATCAAAATGTTGTTCTTCAGCGCAAATATTCACCTGGCGGACAAGACCCGCCTCGACAAGCGTGTTTAAGGAATTATATATCGTTGTACGGGAAAAAACAGGATACTTTTCGACCAATGCGCGATATATAGTATCTGCAGATGGATGCTCAGGATGAGAAAGAAGATATTCATATACTGCGATTCTTTGCTGAGTGGGACGTATCCCTTTTTTTGAAAGAACTAATGTCAAATCACATTCGCTCATTGCTATTTTCTTCTCCTCTCGAGGGTGTAATCATTTGATTATTGTACTTATTACAAAATTATATAACTTTAGGAGCATTGTGTCAATGTTTATAAAATGGATTATATTTCACGGACGACATTCATCGGAATGAACCTACCGATATTAGCGTGATTGGTAAATATGCTTATGTATCTAAGAGAAACTTTTGCTTTAGCATATCCTTGCTGGCGGGGGGCGAAAAGCAAGTCCGGCAAAAAGAGTGCAAAGAACTTCGGGAAGGCGTTTCGATTCGCCTCCCCGCCCCCCCTTCAAAAAACGCTGATTGTAATAACTTTACGAAAATATTCCTATCTGTCTCCCCACAGAGATAGATAGGAATATATTACTCGAGTTATCTTAAGAAGCCACCAGTCCCGGCCCCATAACCAAACAGAAAACATGAAGTTATCATTGTATAGATTTGTGGTTTTGTTTATTCAAAAATGTCTTGGGTAGCCGCTCTATTAACCTTAGGGTAGACACTTAGACTGTTTTTATTGTCACAGGTGGCAAGAAAAACATTGGCGATATCTGTTATCCCTTGAGCGGCCAACTGCTTTTGAAGCCAGATTTGATCGTTTCCGGTGTATTTTAAATTGTAATGCAGAATACGACCATCGAGAATTACATTAACAGTCAATTTATCCTGCTCTGGGGATAGGTTCATGTCCTGGGGTGTTAAAGGACGCTGCAGCGAAACCGGAAGGATACTGATTTTGCCGTTTGGTTCAAGAATTGCGGTCTGTATATTTGCAAGGTTAAAGTATCCTTTGCTTCGGCACTCTGTAAGGAACTCGCTTACGTCCATCTTTGCTTTGGACAAATTTTTTCTGAAAAGTTTTCCGTCGTCATATAGGATAAGTGTTCCACCTTCGAGAACACGGCGCAGCGTTAATGATTTTCTTGACACCAAAGAAAACAGTACCGACATTATGGCGTATACAATCATTGCAGTAAGCGGTTTTGAAAACTCTTCGAGTGCAGTTGCCATCTCTGCGGCAATTGATCCAATTGTAATTCCGTTTACATAATCAAACATGCTTAGCTGAGACATCTGATGATTGCCGATTATTCTGGTAAGGATAAAAAGAGCAATGACAGATCCCAGCGAAGTTAAAATGACTTTAAAAATCTCTCCCATAGAATACAGCCTGCCTTATGCATGTTTTTGAATACGCTATATCATAGGCTGTGCGATTTAAATGGAAATATTACACTACCTGATGTGATTTTTCCTCAATCTTGCGCAGGATAAAGCCTGTAAGGGCGGCAAGAATCTGCTGAAACACAGTACATATCATAACAGGAAACAAAACCTCTGCCGGAAAATACTGGGCCGCTATGACCGCCCCCGCGCTTATGTTACGCATTCCGGAGCCAAAAGCGAGCGAAACGGTTTCTGCCTGCTTTTGCTTGAGTATTTTAGCTGCAGTTATCCCAAAAACAAATCCCGATGCCGCCAATATCAGCATTGTGATTGCGACGGCAAACAACTTCAATGTCACGGCCTTAAACAAAGGTGCAGCTTTGGATGAATTAATTATTACCACCAGCATAAGAGAAATCTTACTAAATGGTGCGAGTTTTGGGGATAAGGTATTTTTAATTTCTCCTTTTGTATACTGATTGAGTGACATTGCAAGCAATGCTGGAAAAGCAACCATTAACAAAAGGTCACGAATCATATCAAGTGGGGCGATGGCCGTGCTTGAACCGAGATAGAGCTTCAGCGAGAGAGGAGTCAGGATAGGGGAAAGCAGCGTATCAATCAGCAGTACTGACAAGCTTAAAGCAGCATTACCGCGATATATTGATACCCATATAATGCATACGACTGATGTTGGAATAGTGAACTCCAGCACCATTCCGGTGACAAGATGCGGATTACTTCCAAAAAGAAGACGTCCTGCCGCAAGAGCGGTCAGCGGCATCCACACGTGCAGCAGAAAAAGAGTGCAAAATAGAGGCACAGGGCTTTGAATCGCTTTCTTCATGTCCCTAAACCCGGCACCTAGGCTTCCCGAAAAGGTCATAAGGGCAAAAAGCCATGGTACAAACAGTTGTAGATGGATAAAGAATGGTGCGAAAGCCACACCTAATAAAAGACTGAAAGGAGTAATAAGCGGCATTTGTTTTTCAAGGATGATATTTAAGCGGGTTAAACGGTTCAAGATATTTCTCCTTATCTAAAATTTTCATCAAATTCCCATTGCACATCACGAACAATTGCTCTATAATAGGTTCTGAACAATTGTTCGTGGGTTGGTTTAGCATGAAGGGGCTTGATTAGATGGAGCGTATCATTTTACATTGCGACTGCAATAACTTCTATGCAAGCGTGGAATGTCTGCTTCACCCCGAGCTCAGGGGAAAACCGCTGGCGGTAGCCGGTGACCCCGAACAGCGACACGGCATTGTGCTTGCAAAAAGTTATGAGGCGAAAAAGTGGGGAGTCCAGACCGGCAATCCGCTATGGTTGGCAAAGCAGATTTGCCCTGATATCGTATTCGTACAGCCGCATTTTGATTTGTATTTTCATTTCTCCCAGCTTATCAGAAATATATATTCGGAATATACCGAAAGAGTAGAACCCTATGGGATGGACGAGTGCTGGCTGGATGTTACAGGCAGTGCATCACTGTTCGGCGACGGAAAAATGATTGCAGATACCCTACGGGAAAGAATCAAAAAAGAATTGGGGATTACGATTTCTGCAGGAGTGTCTTTTAATAAAGTGTTTGCCAAGCTGGGAAGTGATTATAAGAAACCCGACGCAACCACTGTTATACCCTTAAACCGTTTCCGTGATATTGTATGGCCTATTCCTGTATCAGACCTGTTATTTGTCGGGAGGGCAACCGCGAAGGTGCTGGAGCGCAAAGGTGTAAGAACCATTGGTGATCTAGCCAATGCAAGGCGGGATGCGGTGAAAAGCTGGTTGGGGAAATGCGGTGAAGAGCTTTGGCTGTGTGCAAACGGTTATGATTCGTCGCAGGTAGCTCCTGCCGACTGGCAGCCGGTTATAAAATCAATCGGCAATAGTACCACAATGCCCCGCGACCTATCCGAGTATAATGAAGTGAAAATTACGCTGATGGTACTCAGCGAAAGCGTTGCCGCGCGTCTGCGTCAGCATGATCTGCAGTGTGATACTGTCCAAATAAGCATACGTGGTACCGATCTCTCATGGATGGAACGACAGGGAAAGCTTGAAATACCGGCGTGTGATTCTACCAGTATCTATCGAAAGGCGCTTCGACTTTTTGCAGATAACAGCCGCCCCGGGAATCCTGTAAGAAGTCTTGGCGTTCGTGCCCGCAATCTGATGCCGCGTCGGTATGAACAGATATCCATTCTGCCGTCAATTCAGCAGGCGCAGCGACATGAGGCGATTGAAGAAGTGCTGGACGGTCTGCGCGGCCGTTTTGGTGACAAGATAATTCAGCGCGGTATTATGCTGTCCGATAAAACACTGTCTGCGTTGGACCCCCAGACAAACTATCCAAATCTGGTTTTATCCTCCGTACACAGTCAAAGATAACAAATTCAGGTGCGGAAAGGCGGGGATAACTGTGGGTAAAAAATTTATAGATGTTACCGCTCATTTTGATACGGAGGGCAAAATAATACCGGTTATGTTTTGGTGGGAAGACGGAAAAAGCTATCAGATAGACCGTGTGCTGGATATAAGACGTTCAGCCAGTCTTAAAGCGGGCGGCATCGGCATTCGGTACACCTGCCGAATACTTGGCAAAAACAGATATTTATATTATGATGATTATACAAGCAAGTGGTTTGTAGAGGTTCCGGATGATTTTAGGACAACTTCAATATAAACGTGATTGATATTCTATCAAACTGTTTCAAAATATGCAATCATGAAGGGGGTGTAATGTGCGGGAAATATACTTTAGCGACAGGTAAGTGAATACAGCGGAGCAGAACCCTTTGTATTATATGTTATTAGGGCTGATTCACCTATAATTTTTTATCGTAAATTCCCAAAGTAAGTTCCAC
>DHOG01000066.1:0-12615 GCA_002410715.1 Ruminococcaceae bacterium UBA5396
TTCACGGCGGTAACACGGGTTCGATTCCCGTCCGGGTCACCACATTTGGGCGCATAGCTCAGCTGGTTAGAGCGCCTGCTTCACACGCAGGAGGTCAGGGATTCGAGTTCCTTTGCGCCCACCAAACGTGAATGCGCCCAAACCCCGCACCACTCCTCATTTTTGAGGATTTGGTGCGGGGTTTGTTTTGTAAAAAATTACTGTAGCATTACGTTTGTATACCGTTATTTGCCTCACATATATGGTTAATTTAGGTTATATTATTAAGGGCTATTTACTAACTCGAATAATTGCTGTATATACGAATATTTACGGAGGGTAACCGATGTTTAGGTATGGGAAAAGGGTTCTTATGGTATTCGCCGCAATATGTATCGGAATGATGGCGGCTGCATGCGATGAAAAAGATCCAAAAAAGGAAAGCAATTCAAAGGGCAATACTACCACTACCGCGGCAAGCAAGGATGAAACATTCGGGCTGAATGAAACCGCTGTATTTTCAGATTTAAAAATCGCCGCCATCGAGATTAAGGCAAGTGGGGGCTCTGAGTATAATAAACCGGGTTCAGGTAATGTCTTTGTGGGAGTAAAGTTCACGATTGAAAATATCTCAAACCAGGATCAGATCATAAGCAGCATCCTACTGTTTGATGCCTATGCGGATGATGTCAAATCCGATTTATCGATTGCTGCTTCAATGGAGTTTAACAGCAAAACACTGGATGGAACCGTTGCTCCAGGAAAAAAATTAATCGGTTATTACACCATGGAGGTTCCCACTACAACCAAAATGATAGAGCTTAATGTTAAATCGGATTGGCTCAGCAATGCCAAAGCCAAGTTTGTTCTGGATATGCCAAAGTAATTGTGTTCTTAAAACAAATCATATAAAGCCGCTCCATTTTATGAAACGGAGCGGCTTTGCTATTTATCATATATTACTGCGTTTAAGCAATCCTTTTAAACTCATCCAATCCGTCCTTTACCAGTGCTATGGTACGATCATATGATTTTTTCGCATTATCAACCCCGTTCTCGCTGTTTTGAAGCCCTAGATCCTGTTTCCAATCCAGCTTTTTGTCAAGCGGCACGATCTGAAACACATCCCGGCCGTTTTTATCGTAAAGATGAACCCAGGTAGGCAAAGCATCCAGCCCGGTGACCTTAACCATACCGTCGCTGTACTTGGAGAAGGTGGCTGTAAACAGGATACCGTCTTCGGTATGACCGGTTTTAATGCTTGCACGGTAAATACGCTGATTTGAAACGGCATTTCCAGTTGAATAAAGACAAACGATTTGGTTTCCATCTTTTGATTTGAGTATTTCAAGGGGCTGGATCACGTGAGGATGCCCGCCGATTATCACATCAACATCGAGATCACATAGCTTTTGCGCAATCTTCTTCTGTGTATTGTTCGGCTTTAGTTTATACTCAACACCCCAATGTATAAACATAACAATTGCCTCGGCGCCCTCATCCTTCATCTGGTTTATACTTGCTGCCGCCTGGTTATAAAATCCGTCCAAATCCTGATAATGAAATGAATTTACAAGCGGGGCGGCATTAACATCTAATGCTACATTGAGATATCTAACCCCGTCTTTCCTGCGGCTTTCATAGGTGTAATTCATAAATCCAACCTTTATGCCGTTAATATTCTTGATTAAATACGGCTTATCCCCGCTGGTACTCCTTGTGCCTGTAAAATCCATGCCTTTTTGCTTCAACACATCAGCAGTCCGGAGAATTCCCGACAGCCAGCTGTCATTGGAGTGGTTGTTTGCCGTCAGCAGCATATCAAATCCGGCGTCCTGCGTCGCATCCACAATGGCATCCGGACAATTAAAGCAGGGATATCCGCGATACGGGATTTTATCACCCGCCAGCGTTACTTCAAGATTGGCAACCGCAAAGTCTGACTTTTGAACATAGGGTTTTAAATAGGTGAATATGTCGCTGAAATCATACGTGTCGTTGGCCTTGTTATAGTTGTTTGTCAAAATGGGATCATGCATCAAAAGATCGCCGGTGACTGATACAGATGCGGTTGCGGTGACATATGGCTGATTGGTTGTCGATGATGTCCGAGATTCTGACCGAGAAGTTTCCTCAGCCGATACGGTCGAACCCTCCCCGCCGGTGGGTACCGTTGTTCCTGCTTTGTTACAGCCTGCGGAAGACAGCGTCGGAATCAGAATTGCAGCGGTTAATATGATTGCTTGGATTTTATTTTTCATGATATCCATGCCCTTTCAATCTTCCCTGCTTATCATTCTTTGCTTTCCATGGATGTATCGTCGACGTACTCCAGAATATCGCCAGGCTGGCAGTCCAGAGCCTTGCAAATGGCGTCCAGCGTAGAAAAACGAATGGCGCGTGCCTTGTTGTTTTTCAGAATCGAAAGATTGGCAAGGGTCACGCCCACCTTATCAGACAGCTCGGTCAGCCCGATTCTGCGCTTTGCCATCACCACATTCAGATTTATATTAATTGACATCCTGAACCGTCCTTCCCAAAGATATAAACCTGCCAAGCTACGATATATCAGATGGTCATATCGTTCTCTTCCTTAAAAGCAATCGCCTGCTCGAATAACTGGGCAAATACAAATAGGATTAAACCGACAACAGAAAAGGTTACAAATACAACCACCATAAAAAACTTGGTTACTATGAATACAGAGATGAAATAGAACGCTGCAAGGATCAGGCATTCGATCCCAATGATGCGAAGGCGTCTGACCATTTCGCAGACAAAAGGGTTGCCTTTGTTAATAATATGGAGAATGGCGCGTGCCTGCCATAATATCAAAATCGCCATGACACCTGAAATCAGCAGCACGACAAGATATTTCTCATACCAGAGCCTGGGTTCTCCGGGATAATGAAGGGTAACGGCAGGTATGCTCCACGGCAGCGTTATGGTAAGCCCCAAAGCAACCAGCATAAGCATGGATAGGGTGTATTCAATAAAAAGGCTCAGCCAGCTTTTTCCCAGAAATTTCATGACTTCACGTCCTTTACAGCCGCTAATTAATGATCCGCGGCAAGCTGCGGGGTCTTACGCCCAGAAAACTGATATAAATTTTGGCAGCTTTCCTCCCCGATTATACAGCAATTTATAGGGCAGGTCAATGTTATAAAACCAAAAACGCTGCCCTCTCCCTGTAGACGTCAATCTCAAGTAAAAATGGTGACAACTCCTTGAGATTCGTCTTAGGAAAGGGCAGCGATATCCTTGGTATATTCTTTATCCTGCAATCAGGATACTTTGTTCATATCTTTCTCAAGCTGTTTGGGAGAACATTTCTTTTCAACCGCTTTGTCCAGCTTAAATCCTTTTTCGAGCTCTTTAACATAGTCTTTAATCTCTTTATCAAACGCGTCATATTTGGCGCTTAAAATAACCCGTTTGCGGCTGTTTTCAAACTTATATTCGGTGTCCTTGGGATTAATTCTGTAAACCAGAGCGGCGGTGTTGGTTGTACCGTTACTTTTATATTCAACAATCTTCGCCTCACCAACCTTGACCGACCGGACAGCCTTAACAAGATTCTCGTCATCCTGGCTTGCGTCCAGCGTCATAAGGTTGGAATCTGTTTCGGTTTCCTCTTGATTATCCTTCTCATTGTCGTCGGAATTAGATTTGGTGGTGGTTGTAGTAGTGGTTGTGGTTGTGGTGGTTGTGGTTGTGGTGGTTGTCGTGGTGGTTGCAGATGTGCCGGCAGTCGTTGTGGTTGTGCTGCCCGTGGTTTCGGTGCCGCTTGCAGCCTCCTCATCGGCCTTATACTTCTCAATCACCTTGTCAAAGTCCTGATTTGATGTAAATGAATCGAGATAACCTTTCAGTCTTTTCTTGACTTCGGTGACCCCTTTTTCATCAAGATCCGAGCCGTTTTCATCGGTAAGCGGAATCTCAATCGTCTTATAAGTCATTATGTTTTTATCGTAATAGGTCTTTATATCAGCATCGCTCATTGCGCGCTTTCCGCCCTTGTCATATAAACCGTAGAACAGAGTTGTCTCATAATAGGAGATCGCCTTATTGACCTTGCCGAAAGTTTCCTTGTTAAAGCCCATGGAAACCAAGGCTTCAGAGGAAACCGAGCCCATATAATCATCAAACGCCTTCTGATCCTCGTCTGATAACTTGGTTATTTTATGTTCCTCCATTTTATCAGCAATTGCCTTCTGACGGAGGATTGTATCCTTGGTCAAGCGCTTGATATAATCCTCAAGCTTCAGCTTTTCGGCGTCATCTCCCTCGCCATAGGCCAGCTCCTCGCCCCACACATCCTGCCCGCTCTGGGCGTAATAGCCAAGGCCGCTATAATTAAACGTCATCTGGTATGCATTGAAAAGATATGCAATATATTCAGCAGTGGTGATCTTGGTTCCGTCATCGAAGGTGGCGGCATATTTCGGTGTAGAGCATCCGGAAATCATCAGACTGCCCGAAAGAACCGCAGCACTTAAGGCAAAACAAGCCAAACCCTTTAGTTTATGTGGCAATTGGCGCAGACGCATAATAACATCCTCCTATGTGAAACATATGAATTTGATACAATAATCGTTAAAACATTATACAATGCTTGCATACTCTTTGTCCACACTAAAATATCGCTTACAATAAATTGCCGGCTCAATAATTTATACGTTTAGGATAATGGTGTTAATTTCCATCGAAATATGGCTTGTATGTTGAAAACCCGGTGGAAAGTGGGTAAAACTTTCTGTATATTTCAAGGTTTTGATCATTTTTATCTGAAAACATACAGATCAGCCGTATATTTCGTGGTGCAACTCCAGAATGGCCGCCTTGGAATCCTTTAATTCAACAACCTCCATGACATAGGTTGTGCCGGGAATCGGAACACGCGGCGTATTGCATTTTGATCGTTCCGGAACATGAAACTCTTTAATTTCATATCCCAAATAGGAAGGTGCATTCATGATATAGCCCAAAAATTCGGTTCTTTTCATATTGGTGCTTGCTTTGGATAACACCTTGTCCAGTGTACCCATCATGGTAAGCCGATCCATGTTTTTGGCCTTTTTCATCAACGCCTTGAGAAGGGTGCGCTGGCGCGAGGTTCTGCCCCAGTCGTCCCCTATTTTTCTGATGCGGACATAATCAAGGGCTTTTTTCCCGTTGAGATGGTAGCTCTTTGCCACGTTTCCTACCTTTACAATTTCAGCTTCCCTTTCGGTAAGCTCGATATCCACTCCGCCCATAGCATCAACAATCGATGAAAAAGCTGAAAAATTTACCGCAACAAACCGGTCAATTTTTAATCTGTAATTCTCCTCGATGGTTTGCTGCAAAAGTGAAAAACCCCCGAAACGGAATGCGGCATTCAGCTTATTGCGCTCCCTGCCCGGAATGCTGACATAGGTGTCACGCAGCAGGGAGATAAGCTTAATGGTTTTGGTATGCTTGTTGATTGAAACAATAATATTGGTATCGGAGCGCCCGATATAATTATCCTTACGATCGGTTTCCACCCCAAGAAGAAGAATATTTGTTATAACCTTGGTGTTCCCCTGCACCGCTATATCATCGACTGATTCAGCCAGATCATTGATGGTGATGGGATCATCCGGAACAATTCCGGCTACACTCGGGTCAATGGCTTCAGATTCATCAATGTCGGTAACGCTGCCAAAGCTCTCATTCTCTGTATTCACAAAGTTAACCAGTCCGAGAAGATACAGGGTATATACAAACCCTCCGACCATAACAAGCGTAACCACAATCAGAGAAGTAATAGCGGCAACCGCAAGGCGGCGGCGTTTTTTTCGTGATTTCCTTCGAGTTGCTTTCGAAGAACCCATCATTTTAACCTCTTTCCCCCATTTTTCTTCGGGGCGGTGATATCATGCTTTTAGATAATCTATCCATTGTAAATAAACTTATGCAGCTCGGTAACCGCATGCGCGGGATCTTTCAGATACAGAACTGAGCCAAGACCGAATTCAGGAGCCGAGCGGTACTCTCCGTTGGGAGGCAAATGGAACGTTTTATCCATAGTATAACTAAAATACGTGGAAGAATTAAAAACAAATCCTGTTAATTCATTTGCCGAGATATTGGTATCTACTTTGGGCAAAAACGCGTTGAGGATTGAGTTAAGGGTTCCGACACTCATGCCCTTGGCTTTTTTAAACATAGCGGTCAGCATCTTGCGCTGGCGGTCGGTTCGTCCGAAATCGCTGTCCAGCTTGCGTATCCGTGCATATGCCAGCGCTTTCCCCCCGTTGAGATGATAGACCTTGGCGGTTGTACCGACTTTGATCCACTTGGCCTCGGCGGCAGTCAAATAAATGTCAACCCCGCCAAGCTTGTCAATGGTTTCGGTAAACGCAGTGAAATTAACAGTGATGTATTGATCTATCTTCAGGCGGAAATTTTGCTCCACTGTTTTGGATAGCAAGTCAAAGCCGCCGTATGCATACGAGGCGTTGAATTTAGCATAATCATCCTTGCCGTCATTGTTTCTGTCGCGACCGGGAATGGTCACCAGCGTATCGCGAAGCAGCGATGTCAGCTTGATCTGCTTGTTTTTGGAATCAAGTGTTAGTATAATATTGGAATCTGCAAGACCCACAAAATTCTTTCTGCGGCTGTCGACACCGATTAGCATATAGTTTTTTATGTTCTTGGTGTTACCCCGCACAGGAATTTCGGCAACGCTTGCGGCGCCCTCTTCAATCTCTTTATAATCGTCAATTGCCTCATAGCCGGAATCAACCTCGTCAGGCAATGAGTCGACATACGAAACATCGTCGGCGGAATCGCTTCCAATAATATCAAACAAATGCAAGATATAAAACCCTGTGCCGATAAAAACAAGTGACAATACACTCATCAATGAAATCGCTGTAATAACCAGTCCATTAACCGTTTTGCTGTGCGGCTTGCGGCCTCTCGTTTTCCGAACAACGGCAGCATGCGCTGTGGCGGAATTTGGGACCTTTTTCATGTGAAGACCTCCATACAACATAAAACAGTATGTTAATATTCAGACGGAATCCTGAAAAATTGCACCCGCATGCAGCAGGTGCAAACAAGATTTAATTATAATATCACAGCAGCATGCAAAAAGCAAGAATCGGCAGCGGTTACACACCATAGCAGACCCACTGTTTACAAAAGATTAATAAATACATTTTTGGGACTATTTTGTCATGACTGTTTTGTCATGACTACTTTGTCATATAGAGTACACCAAGGGTATTGGGTCCGCAGTGGGAAGAGATGGTGCATCCGGCGCGCGTCACAAGTATTTCCTTAAACATATTCATCTTTTCCACTTGGTCCTTAACCATTTTGATCCTCTGCTTTGAAATGCCCGAATGGGTGATAAATACCCTGTCCTCCTTGACGTCGCCCCGCCCGGCAAGCTGATCCTGAACATATTGCAGCAGTGCCTTATCGAGAGAACCGCGATATTTTTTCCCGACACCCATGGTTCCGTCCTGGTTATGCACCTCGATGCAGGGCTTAAGCTGAAGCATATTGGCACCCAGCATCTGCAAAGCAGAGCAGCGGCCGCCCTTATATAAAAACTCCAGTGTATCAATTACAAAGCTGGCATGTATATGGGACGTCAGCGCCTGAACTTCTTTTGCAATCAATACCGCCGGCATACCTGCTGCAATTCGCTCGGCAGCCTCAATTACAAGATGCCCCGAACCGGTGGACAGGCTGCGGCTGTCTATTACATATACACCCGGCAGCTCCTGCGCTGCCAAGCGGCAATTATTGTATGTAGCCGAAAGCCCATGCCCGAGAGTTATATGGATAACCTCAAACCCTTGGTCAGTCCACTTGCGGAAATATTCAATATATTCCACAGTATTAATTGCGGCGGTCTTTGGCAAAATCCTCTTTTCATGATAAACTTCATAGATGCGGTCGGGTGTCAGATCGACACCGTCAGCATATGTTATGCCCCCAAGAATAACATGAAACGGATAGTAGTGAACAGAATATCTCTGCTTCAGCTCATCCCCAAGATCACACGTGCTGTCAGCACTCAAAATTATACCCTTACTCATCATTTATCCTCCGTCCATATTCGGCCGGACCGGCTATGATCGGTCGATTTCTTACCATAAAATGATAGCACAAAGATTTTATAAAAACAACCTGTTTTAATCGACAGACATATCACTTTTACAGGCACATACAGATATATATGACGAAATTTTGGTTTGATATGCCTTGTTGAAGTTGTAATTTTATTCTTGACTGATTGCATTATGCACCCGAAATATAATATAATGATTTTATAAGGTGTTTTGCCGGCATACCGTCTCTCTTCCTTATACGTACCTCCTGAAAGGATGAATATAACTTATGGGATTTACAATCCTTTTTCTGATTGCGGTGGGTCTTTCCATGGATGCCTTTGCTGTATCGGTCAGCAGCGGCATGGTGCTGTGTTTTACAAAAACAAGGCAGAACCTCCGCATTGCGGGAAGCTTTGGATTTTTTCAGGGCATTATGCCTCTGATTGGATATACCATTGCCAATACTTTTTCGGATAAATTTGAGGCAATTGATCACTGGGTGGCATTTATTCTGCTTGGTTTTGTCGGTGGAAAGATGCTTTGGGAAGCAAGACGTGACGGTGAGGAGCTGCCCGGCGGTGATCCCAGCCGCTGGGATTCTGTTCTGGTCATGTCGATCGCAACCAGCATTGACGCACTGGCTGTCGGGGCTTCCATTGCCGTAATGCCCCATGAAGGGGTGCTTGCCCTGAAATTCGGTTATCTTCTTTGCTCCGCGGTAATTGCTCTCGTTACGTTCGTACTTTGCTTCGGCGGTGTGATTCTGGGATGTCGGTTTGGAAACCTGTTTGGGAAAAAGGCGGAAGTGGTAGGCGGAATGGTGCTAATCGGTATCGGAGTGAAAATCCTGCTGGAACACACGGTGTTTGCATAAATGCAAGCACTTTTTTCATCTGGTGTTGTAAAGCGGGAGTTATATTATATTGTTTCCCAGCAATATGCGATCATGTGCATACATGTCCTGTTTTCCTCGTATAAACTAGTATAATACCAATCTCGCATTAAGAACGGTAAATGGTTTAGAGGAAAGCTGGCTGATGTATGGTGAAGATTTTGTCAATTGACGGCGGAGGAATCCGCGGCATAATTCCAGCGGCAATCATTGCGGAAATAGAAAAACAGACCGGAAAACCTGCCTGTAAGCTGTTTGATTTAATTGTGGGTTCTTCCACCGGGGGAATCATCACAGCAATGCTTGCCGCTCCGGATTCACAGGGCAATCCGAAATATTCCGCACAGCAAATCAAGTCCTGCTATATAGAGCTTGGGAAATCAGTGTTTCACAGCAGCCTGATACGCAGAATATTCACGCTAAACGGAATCCTGAACACCCGCTATCCCGCGCATAGATTGAAAAAGCATACCCGCGATTATTTCGGAAACACCCGTTTGCATTCGGCACTGACCGACATCGTCCTTTCGGCATATGATACCGAAACCGCCACTCCTTGGTTCTTCAAGTCTCGGCATGCCGCCGCCCATCGCAACGATATCGACGATCCTCTGCTTGCGCAGGCGGTACGGGCGACCTCGGCTGCCCCGACATTCTTTCCGCCTGTCAAAATCGGTAACCATAGCTTTATTGACGGAGGGATTGTAGCAAACAATCCCGCCCTTTGCGCCTATGCCGAAGCGCGGAATCTCTATCCGCATGAAGGAGAATTCCTGATTGTCTCTCTCGGAACCGGCAGCGGTCTCAAAATCCTTTCATACAAAAAAACCCGAAATTGGGGGGCGTTGAACTGGGCACTGCCGATGCTTGACGTTCTATCCAACTCTGCCGCCGGAACCGTCGATTATCAGATGAGATCCCTCGTCGGCACCCAACGATATTTTCGGTTTGAGTTTCGGCTGGACAGAAAAAGCCAACAAATGGATGACTCAAGCAAAGAAAACATCAAGCGCCTCGAAGCGGTCGCTCAAAGTGAAATTCGTAGAAACTGGGGCAAAATTATGCGGATCTGCGAACTGTTAAACAGGTCATGAAACGTCGGTATATAGCAATTATCTCGGTGAGGCTTGGCATCATTATCCCGATACTGCCAGATATAACATTGTGGATTTCCCTTCTCGGAGATGTCAAAAGCGAAAACACGGATGCTGAATGGAACTTCAGCATCCGTGTTTGTTATTGTATCTTCCGGCTACACCCTGTCCAGCTCGTGGTAATTTCCCAGAAAGGAAAATGCCGGCATTTCATCGGAAAGGGCGCAGAGAAGGTCCACCGTTTCGGACTGATGTAACCCACCCTCAAAATCAAGATAAAACAGATACTCGAATCCCCCGTTTCGTGCAGGGCGGCTTTCCAGCTTGGTGAGATTCAGTCCCGCCATGGCAAAGCGTGACAGCGTTCTGTAAAGCGATCCTGTTACATGGGGAAGCGCAAAAATCAGGCTGATTTTATTGGCGTCGTCGGGTATAACAAGCTCACGGGAAATCGCAATAAATCGGGTGCTGTTGTTTGATACGGTTTGTATATTTTCCTCTATTATATCCAATCCGTATATCTCTGCCGCCCTCTTGGATGCAATGGCGCAGAGAGTTCTGTCTCCGCTTTCACTAACCATACGAGCCGAGGCCGCCGTGTTTATATACGTCCGTGCCTCCAAACGGCGGTCGGCAATCCTCTCGGCACACTGTGCAAGTCCCTGGGGATGGGAGTAGACGATGCGAAGCTCCTCCGGATTTGCACCCGGCAACGCCAGCAGGCAGTGGTTAACCGGCAGCTCTGCCGCCGCAGCAATTGTAAAACGATGCTTCATCACCAAATCGTACACTTCGTTGACCGATCCCGCCGAGGAATTTTCAACCGGAAGGATTCCGTAATCGGCTCTCCCGTCTGCAACCGCTTTGAATACATCGCCAAAGGTCTCGACAAAGATAGGTCGGGTTCCCTCAAACATACGCTCGGCTGCTTGGTCGGAATAGGCACCCGGCACGCCCTGACAAACCACACGCGCCCTGTGGGGAGGAAGCAGGAAACGCCCCGCTTTGGCAATCCGTTCCCGAAGCTCGACGCCTGCGCCAAGCCGGCTGTGTTGGAGGGCGCGGGATACATCCATCATGGTGGCAAAGATAAGCGAAGCCGCATTGCCGTAGCCGCTGTGATATACATCTCCCTGTTCCTTTACCCGCTCCAGTATTTCACGTTCCCGCTCCTTGTTCAGGACAGGCATGTTGTGCGCCGCTTTATATTCCGCCACCTTCATCGAGCAATCCATTCTTCTGCACAGAAGCTGGATCAGCTCGGAATCGATACGGTCTATTTCCCTGCGAATATCGGATAAATGCATGGCCATCATCCCTTCGTATCTGGTGGTTACTCCTGCCCCGCAAGTGTTTCGGTTTCCATCATATCCAGCAAGCAAACCGCCATAACGGCTTCCACAACCGGCAACGCCCGGGGAACAATACAAGGATCATGCCTGCCGTGAACCGACAGCTCGGTATTTTGCCCGTCAGCCAAATCGACGGTATTTTGCAACCGTGCGATGGATGGTGTTGGCTTGATCACCGTCCGCACAATCAGGGGCATCCCGTTTGTAATGCCGCCCAGCATACCGCCGTTGTTGTTGGAGGTGGTGACAATTCCGCCGTCGGAAGCATAGATATAGGGATCGTTTGCCTCACTGCCTCGCATTGCCGAAAATCCAAAACCCGCTCCAAATTCGATTCCCTTAACAGCGGGGATGCCCAACAGCATTGCGGCTAGCCTGTTTTCCACACCGTCAAACATGGGGGATCCCAGTCCCGCCGGCAGTCCCACCGCCGCCGCCTCCACAATGCCGCCTACGCTGTCCAGTTCCATTCTTGCCGCATCAATCTGCTCTCGCATCGGCGTTTCAGACGAGGGATCAATCAGTGAAAAGCTTTGGGATGCCAACTGCTCCAGCTGTGTGGCATCCACCCTCACCGGATCGAACGACCTGTCCCGCACACCGTGTATTTCCAGAATATGACCCCCGATACGAACGCCGCGGCGGCGCAGAATCTGACGGCACACCCCACCCGCAAACACCAGCGGAGCGGTCAGCCTTCCGCTGAAATGCCCGCCGCCCCGAATGTCGTTATATCCGTTATACCGCACATGGGCGGTATAATCGGCATGCCCGGGGCGCGGCTTTCGCGCAAGCTCGCCGTAATCAGCCGAGCGAATGTTTTCATTTGCAATTGCCATTGCAAGGGGCGCCCCTGTCGTCCGTCCGTCGTATAACCCCGAAAGAATCCGCGGCGTATCGCTTTCACGGCGCGGGGTGGATGCCTTATCCCTGCCCGGTGCCCGTCTTGCCATCTGGACATCAATTTCCTCCAAATCAAGGGTTTCCCCCGCAGGCAGACCGTCGAGTATACATCCGATTGCCTCTCCGTGGCTTTCGCCGAAAACAGTTACTTTCACCCTATTCCCTATGCTGGATGACATCTGCTTCACCTCCACATTCTCTATATACATCAAAAAATTCCGGCCAGCTTTTTGCAACGCTGTGTGCATCCTCAATAATAACCGGTGAATCACAGACAAGGGCGGCCGCTGCCATGG
>DHOG01000066.1:12754-20149 GCA_002410715.1 Ruminococcaceae bacterium UBA5396
GACAAGGGCGGCCGCTGCCATGCTCATGACAATTCGATGGTCGTTGAATCCCGGCAGGGTTGCGCCGCCCTGAAACCCATCGGCTCCTTCAATAATCAGTCCGTCATCGGTTTCCTTCACACGCCCGCCGAGCAGCCCCAGACAGCGGGCAATTGCTGCCAGCCGATCGCTTTCCTTCAGCCGCAGCCGCGACGCACCGGTGATGGTCGTAACTCCTTTTGCGGCCGCCCCCACTGTGGCGAGAATGGGCACAAGGTCGGGAATCTGGGTGGCGTCGATTTCAATCCCCCGCAGCGCCCCCCGCCTGCAAACAATGCCGCTTTGGCTGACTGTTATATCCGCACCAAACCGCTTCATCAAATCCAGCGCCGCAACATCACCCTGATGCGAATTAATATCGGCGCCGGTCAGGGTGATTTCCCCCCCGAGCGCACCCATAGCCAGTAGAAATGCTGCCTGCGACCAGTCACCCTCTACAACAAAATCATGGGGACTATAGCCTTGACCGCCCGGAATAATCCATCCGTTTTCTACTGAATGTATAACAATGTCGGCTTTTCTTAACGTATCAATCGTCAAATCAATGTATGCCGCCGATTCAAGCGGAGTGGTCAAAGAAATGACACTTTCCCCATTGCAAAGGGGAAGGGCGAACAGCAGTCCGGTGATAAACTGACTGGACACATTGCCCGGCAGGTCAAATTTTCCCGCCTGCAGCTTGCCCTTTAAGCTCAGCGGCAGACAAAGATTTTCACTCTGATTATATTCGAGCCGCACCCCATGCTGGGGCAGACAGCTTTCATATACCCCGAGGGGACGCTGCGGCAGCCTGCCCTTGCCGATAAAGGTGCACTCCATTCCGAGTGCAGCGTAAATCGGAACCAGAAAACGCAGGGTAGAGCCGCTCTCTATACAATCAATCACCGGATGTATCTCTTTGCGATCGGTTTTCTTGAAATTGACGGTATTGCCGATTTGATCCGCCTGAACACCCAGATTTGTAAGCCCCCCCAAGGTTGCCCGCATATCATCGGAGTCAATAACGCCGCGGACGCTGCCTCCACCTGACAGGGCAGCGCATATCAGCGCACGGTGAGCCACAGACTTGGAGGGCGGTGCGGCGGCGCGCCCTTTTATTTGGGAGGGCGAAGCCTTTACCGCACTCATGTTATCGCCTCCGATTGGCTGTTCAAGAAGGAGGAAAGCAGGGTTACTTCCATGGGGTGCACAAAAGCGTTTCCGATTTCCCGAAGCAGTACAATGTCGATTTTGGAGCCCGCCATCTTTTTATCAAGGAGTACAGCCGAAAGATATTCGCTTTGCGGAGCGGGATCGGATATGGGCAGTTGGTACTTTTTCAGCAGTGCGGCAAGGCGAGAGGCAGTACCGACAGCGGTCAGCCCCTGCTTTTCGGACGCCGCCGTTACTGCCGCCATTCCGACGGCAACCCCAAAACCGTGTGTCAAGCCTGTATAGCGATAGTGTTTCTCCAAAGCGTGTCCAAGGGTGTGCCCGAAATTGAGCAGCTTGCGCTCTCCCGATTCCCGCTCGTCCCGTTCGACCACACCGCGTTTTATGTCGATGCACCGCGAAATGATTGGCTCACGGTTGGCACCGTCCATATCACGGTTTTCAAGCATTTCAAACAGGCATAAATCCTTGATGGCGGCAGTCTTGATGACCTCCGCCATTCCGTCGGTGAGCACCTCACGCGGCAGGGTGTCCAGCGTATCTGTATCAGCTAATACAAGCACCGGTTGCCAGAATGCCCCTACAAGGTTTTTACCGTCGGGAATATCCACCCCGGTTTTGCCTCCAACCGAGGAATCCACCTGTGCAAGCAGGGTTGTCGGAATCTGGACAAAGTCAATCCCGCGAAGCCATGTCGCCGCCGCAAATCCGGTCATATCCCCTGTGACACCACCCCCCAGCGCCACAATCAGATCACCGCGGGTAAGTCGATTTTTTGCAAGGCGGGCGTATATCTCCGAAATGGTTGTAAGTCGCTTGCTTTCCTCGCCTGCCGGGAAGATGAATACATCTGCTTGATAGCCTGCCGCATCAAACGAGGCGACAACCCGGGAGGCATAGAAAGGTGCAACATTGGAATCCGTAACGATTAGGGCACGCTCACCGCCGTTTACTCCTCGGCTGAGCGCACCCGCCTTTTCCAACAAGCCCCTGTCAATCATAATGTCGTAAGGCCGCGCCGTATTTACAGTCAGCTTTGTCATTCGGCAACCCCCTCTTTTCTTAACCGCCCTTGGCGCAGCACCTGTTCCAGACGTTCCGCGTCCCTATCGGCTACTGCTCCCCGGCAGTCCTTGAGATTTTGAATCAGCAGATCAATCTCACTGCAGAGATAATCCGCGTTTTTTAAAAAAAGCTGTGTCCATAGCGTTTCATCCACCGTTGCCACCCTTGACACATCCCGAAAGCTCCCCGCCGAAAATCCCTTGTGATCGGGACATTGGGGTGACTTGACATACGCCCCCGCCAACACATGGGGAAGCTGGGAGGTAAAAGCAATCATCCTGTCATGCTGTTGGGGGGTGGCAAGGGTTATGCCCGCACAACCAATCCCCAGCGCCAGCTGCTTGAGGCGCTCTAGAACAAAATCAGGGGTATCTTCTTGGGGCGTGAAAATATAGTATGCACCGTCAAACAAATCCGGCGCCGCATTTTCAAACCCGCCTCGTTCCTTTCCCGCCATGGGATGTCCTCCCACAAAATGCAGCCCGTGATGACGGCAAATCGGGGTGCATTCCCGCACCACATCACGCTTTACGCCGCAGACGTCGGTGACGATAGCGCCCCTTTTTAGCATTGATGCATATTCATTCAAAACCTTTGTCGCATTGTGGGGATCTAAAGCCAGAATCAACAGATCGGCTTCTCCCAGATGCTGTGCTCCGATTTTGTCGGCGGCACCGGATGACAGTACCGCTTCCATCACCTTTTCATCTCGATCGATTCCAATCACGGTATGCCCGGTGCGCTTCTTTATAGCCAGCCCCAGCGAGCCCCCGATCAGCCCCATGCCGACAATGGCAATTGACAATGTGTTTTCCATCTGCTGTTCCTTTCTGCCGCATCGAAGCAGGGAATCCGTCCCTACGTTCTGTGCGCAACCTCCTTGCCGAACATGGGCGCGATCTCGGCAATCCGTGCTGCCAGTGACCGGAACTGTTCGGGTGTCAACGACTGCGCTCCGTCGGACAGGGCATGCGGCGGGTCGTTATGCACTTCTATTATCAGTCCGTCTGCCCCTGCCGCAACGGCTGCAAGCGCCAAAGGCTCGACAAGCGAGCTGATTCCGGCAGCATGGGACGGGTCAACAACCACAGGCAGATGCGAAATGCTTTTGAGCAGCGGAACGGCCGATATATCCAATGTGTTCCGAGTCATGGTTTCAAACGAGCGGATGCCTCTTTCGCACAGAATAACCTGCTCGTTGCCCGCAGCCATGATATATTCTGCGCTCATCAGCAGCTCTTCAATCGTGTTGGCAAGACCACGTTTGAGCAGGATTGGCTTATCAACCTTGCCAAGCTCCTTCAGCAGCTCAAAATTCTGCATATTGCGTGCCCCTACCTGTATGATATCAACATCTTCAAACAACACCATATGGTTGGGTGACATAATTTCGGTAACAATGGGCAGCCCTGTTTTCTTTCTCGCGTGGCGAAGAAGCTCAAGCCCCTCTGCGCGAAGCCCCTGAAACGCGTATGGGGAGGTGCGGGGTTTGAAGGCGCCGCCCCGCAGGAATGCGGCGCCGGAAGCCTTGACATCTTGGGCGATTCCGGTAATCTGCTGGTCATTTTCAACCGAGCAGGGTCCTGCAATTATACCGAGCTTGCCGCCGCCGATTACCGAACCTTCTCCCAGATCAATTACGGTATCGCCGGGATGAAATTTACGGTTGGCTTTTTTGTACGGTTCCTGTACACGCTTCACGCTTTCCACCATTCTCTGCGCCACGATGGACTCGATATCCACCGCCGCTGTATCGCCCAGCAGCCCAAGAACGGTAGAATGTTCACCGTACCATGCGTTTACCTTCACATTATTGGCGCTTTCAATCCACTCTGAAAACTCCAGAACCTCTTTTTGTGTAACCCCAGCCCTTAATACAATAATCATAACGAAATCTTCCTTCCCTATACTAGCTGAATACAAAAAGGCGAAGCTCATACCATGAGCTTCGCCCTGTAATACAAATCGACTTTGTGTTTACAGTTTTACAGCAAAAGCGACATGGCAAAACCACCCCGGCTAAAATAATAGCCGAAGCTGTCCATAAATCGATTTTGCAGTTTGGTTGCCATGACGCCAGTCATAACGCACACTCCATAAACATTGTTTAGTTTATCATACTCTACATCCATACCACTTGTCAATAAAATTTTACACTTTAAAGCGAATATATAATTCGTTTACAATATGGAGCCTTATTATATTCATTTTCCAAATTATATCCTTGTTCCTTTCATTCTCGCAAAGTTCAAGCTTGACGAAATAATAACATACCGTTAGAATGGTAGCATATGACTATAAATGCCTTTACCAGAGAGGATGGTTTATCAATGGCTGAAATCTGCCCTTTTCGCGCTTTGCGCTTTACTCCCGTAGCAGGGGAAATTGAGGAGCTTACCTGCCCTCCCTATGACATTATCAGTGAAGAACAGCGCCTTGAATACTTGTCACAAAATCCGCACAATATTATAAGGCTGGAGCTTCCACGTGACGGACAGGAGCCCTATTCTCAGGCGGGCGAAACCCTGCGCCGGTGGCTGAATGAGGGTATTCTCCAGCAGGATGATGCTCCCGCGCTTTATATCTATGAAATACGCTTTTCGGTTGATGGGCGCAGCGATATCAGCGGAGCAGATGGCGAAAAACGCAGTATTATGGGCATGATCGGACTGGTCAAGCTGGAGGAATTTGAAAAAGGCATTGTGCTGCCCCACGAGGAAACTCTTTCCAAGGCAAAGACCGACCGTTTTAATCTTATGAAGGCAACCAACTGCAATTTCAGCAGTATTTATTCGTTGTATATGGATGACGGCGGAGAAGAGGAAACGCTTGACATTCTGGCGTTGATTTCTCATGATCAGCCGATTTCAGAGATGACGGATGAATCCGGTCTTGAGCATCGTCTGTGGGCAATCACCGATACCGGAATAATTGCTCAAATCCAAAATCATTTGGCTGATACAAAGCTGTATATTGCCGACGGACACCACCGTTATGAAACCGCCTTGAATTACCGTAATTACCTCCGTGGGCAAGGGGTTCCTGAGGGAACGGCCGCGGATTATATCATGATGATGATGGTAGAAATGAACCATCCCGGTCTGGTTGTATTTCCGACCCACCGTCTTGTTCGGGGGCTGGACAGCTTTGATGCCAAGGCTTTGCTTGATGCCTGTGAGCCTTATTTTGATATTGTCAAAGAGGTTGACCTTTCTTCGGTTGACGAGGCACTGGAGAATGCCTATATAAGCGGCAGTCACGCCTTCGGCTTTTATACCGGTGGCAATCGCTTTACGCTAATGACGCTCCGTGACGTGTCGGTCATGGATCGGCTGCTGCCATCCCTCTCACCGGCCTCACGCACCCTTGACGTCACCGTACTGCACACCCTTGTGCTTGAAAGGCTGATGGGGATCGACAAAGAGAATATGGCCAACCAACGCAATCTTACTTATACCAGAAGCCTTGAGGAGGTTTTACACAGCGTGGATTCAGGGGAGGCTCAATGCGGCTTTATTCTGAATCCGACACGCGTCCCAGAGATAAGGGATGTCGCGCTGGCAGGGGAAAAGATGCCCCAAAAATCAACCTATTTTTACCCAAAATTGATTACCGGTCTTGTCATGAATAAGCTTGATTGACTTTTAAACAATAGCATTTAAGCCTTGTTGTTTTTTCTTTAAACCAACCTAGCAAAAACTCCTTCCGTCAGGCTTCTGCCTGCAGCTCCCTCCTTGAGGGAGCTGTCGCCCGTGGGCGACTGAGGGAGATATCTTCTGCAATGAAAGTGAATTCTAACCACTCCGGCGCTCCGTGCCACCAAAACAGGCTAAAGCCGCAAAATAAAAAACCGCCGTGCCACTGTGGGGGAGTACAGTTGGCATGGCGGTTTTTGTTCTCATCGACCGGCTTTTTAGCCAATCTAAAGTGGTTCTTTCGGGGGTGAGATCACGGTAGCATACAGTGAAAAGAATTTGCGAATAAGGGCTCCCCCGTTGATGTAGTGTGCGAATGCAGAGTGACTTAGCAGCAGCCGCCGCGATCGTCATTGCAGCACAACAGGATCAACACGATTATAAACAAAATCCATGTGCAGTCCATGTCGCCAAATAAGTTCTTAAGACCTGACATATGGGTGTGCCCCCCTTTCTTTTCTCTCATGCCATTGTATGTAAGAACACAAAAGTTGTTACGCAAAAAAGTCAGTCCGTATAATTTCAAAGGTTTTCGGAGAAAATATGGGAAACAACTTCGAGAGGAGCATACTTCGTGGAGGTTACCGGACAGGAATATCGAAAAATGAACGGTCAGACAACACCTCGTTCCCCTATTTTGAAAAACTGCATACTGGCTTTCCTGATCGGGGGGCTGATCTGTGCAATCGGGCAGGTTGTCATCGGGTGGGTTCTGGGTTTGGGGCTTGGTCTGGATGATGCGCGTCTAATCGGATCGTCTGTATTGATCATTGCCAGCGCCATTCTCACGGCATTTGATTTGTATGACAACATCGCCAAGCATGCGGGTGCAGGTACGCTGGTCCCTATAACCGGCTTTGCCAACTCCATTGTTGCACCGGCAATCGAGTTCAAAAGTGAAGGGCTTGTCCTGGGACTGGCAGCAAAGATGTTTTCGATTGCAGGTCCGGTGCTGGTATACGGCATCACCGCATCGATCGTGTACGGGTTAATTCTGAATTTGGTTACACTGTTTCGATAGGGGATAAACCATTTTAAAGTAAAGCCTGTCAGGCGAATCTTTGGGAAGGGATGATCATTTTATGCCTGAACGAAAAGGGCAGTACACCGTCATGCTTTCGGGCCGCCCTACCATACTGGGATATGCCGCGGTTGTGGGGAAACGTGAGGGGGAAGGCCCGCTCGGACGCGGTTTTGATATGGTGTTTGAGGACACCACCCTGGGCGAGAAAACCTGGGAGAAAGCAGAGAGCGCACTTCAGCGTGAGGCATTCACTCGAGCGCTTAATAAGGCAGAATTATCACCTTCACAGGTAAACTATCTTTTTGCGGGTGACCTGCTCAATCAGAGTATTGCTTCTACCTTCGGATTGCGGGAATTCGGCGTACCGGTTCTGGGTCAGTTCGGCGCCTGTTCCACCATGGCGCAGACGCTCGGCATCGC
>DHOG01000066.1:20326-20859 GCA_002410715.1 Ruminococcaceae bacterium UBA5396
GTTCGGCGCCTGTTCCACCATGGCACAGACCTTGGCAATGGCTGCGATCTTTGTTGACAGCGGCGCGGCCGATATTTGCGCCGCCATCACTTCCTCTCACTTTTGTGCCGCCGAGCGACAATTCAGGTTTCCGCTGGAATACGGTGGTCAGCGTCCTCCCACCGCACAGTGGACTGTTACGGGCGCAGGTTCGGCAATTGTTGGCCTCGGCGGAAGCGGCGTACGTATTGCTGATGTAACCATCGGATGTATAACCGATCTTGGAATCAACGACACCAACAATATGGGGGCAGCAATGGCACCCGCCGCCGCCGAGACACTTACGGCTTATTTTAAGGATACCCAGTCTAAGCCCAATGATTTTGATTTAATCATAACCGGCGATCTTGGCTCAGTCGGTGCTGATCTGCTGCGCCAACTGATGGAGCGAAAGGGCTTTCCGCTTAACGCAAATTACACCGATTGCGGTCTTTTAATCTATGACAGAAGTAAACAGGATGTTCATGCAGGCGGTTCCGGCTGCGGCTGTTCGG
>DHOG01000066.1:21010-21406 GCA_002410715.1 Ruminococcaceae bacterium UBA5396
CGCTGCGGCTGTTCGGCAGCCGTGCTGTGCTCCTATATTTTAGGCAAGATGGAGGCGGGGGAGCTGAAAAATGTTTTATTTGTCGCCACAGGTGCCTTGATGTCACCGACTTCATCCCAGCAGGGCGAAAGTATCCCCGGCATTGCACATCTTTGTCATCTTGTGTCAATTAGTTGATTTTATTAATAAATACCGTTTGTTAAATAGGAATCTTTCAACCTAGCCCCCCCCGAAGAGCAAAAGCATCTCTTCGGGGGTTGATTTGTGATAACACTTAGAAAAATTCAGGAGTTGATATAACCGAAAAACCCGATTATAATTAGGTTGGTTCTAACAGGCAGTATTCAATTGCTTGCTACAGGTTTACAAAATGCAGAACAAGGGTTTTACTCTTGC
>DHOG01000066.1:21593-21931 GCA_002410715.1 Ruminococcaceae bacterium UBA5396
GCAGTAAGGAAAGGAAATATTATGAAAAAGTTTTTGCTTTTTATGCTTTGCATATCTTTAAGCTTTATTATGCTGTCATGCTCAAAACGAGAACCATCGGCAAGCAGTCAGCAAACCACCACCCTTCAGGCTACTTCAACAGCAGAATATTACCCGACAGACGCCGAAAAGATCGAACACTCCTCGGTGCCCACCACTACAAAACCAAAATCAACAACCATCACCGCATCATCGGCGAAAGTGACCGCCGCCACAACCACCACAAAATCCAGAATTGTCCGCGTAACCATTCCTGAGGGTTTTTCTGTCTCCCAAATCGGAGATCGTCTTGAGAAAAA
>DHOG01000066.1:22065-22240 GCA_002410715.1 Ruminococcaceae bacterium UBA5396
AATCGGAGATCGTCTTGAGAAAAACAAGGTGTGCAAGAAATCCGAGTTTCTGAAAATGGTAAATGAATATCCCTTCGACTTGAACCGCTATTCCTTGATCAGGGCTCTGCCATCGACTGAAAACCGCCCCTTTCGACTGGAAGGCTATCTGTTTCCCGATACATACGATTTTTAT
>DHOG01000066.1:22402-23024 GCA_002410715.1 Ruminococcaceae bacterium UBA5396
TTTCCCGATACATACGATTTTTATATTAATATGATGCCACAGGACGCAATTGGAAAGATGCTGCGCGCCGCCGAAGCAAACATCGGAAAAATCTATACGTATTCGGGTATTAGCACGGACCAAATCATTACATTGGCTTCAATTATTGAAAAGGAAGCCGCAAAGTATGAAGACATGAGAAAGGTGTCCTCGGTTTTTCACAACCGGTTAAAAGAAACAACATGGAGATTGGATGCCGATTCCACCATCCACTATATCGAGTATTACGTGAAACCCAACCTTAAAGAGGATAAGAATCGCTATAATAGTGATTACAATACATACAAGTGTATCGGCTTGCCCCAAGGGCCGATTTGCAATCCCGGCGCCAATGCGTTAAGCGCGGCGGTGAATCCGGCTGATACCGATTATTACTTCTTTGTCACCGATAAAAAAGGCAAGTTTTACTTCGCCGTTACATTAGAGGAGCATGAGGAGAATCTAATTAAAGCCGGAATAATACCGACGACTACAACCACAATTCATCCCGCTTGACAAATCTATTAAAATCTCGTATATTATAATTAATTTTTGTAATCGGATTTGCAAACTTAAACATTGTATGAACAACAAGGGGTGCTGG
>DHOG01000061.1:0-23620 GCA_002410715.1 Ruminococcaceae bacterium UBA5396
TCTTTGCAACCGCCGGCATGAGCGAAAACAAGGCATAGCTGAAGTTTCATATTTGTCACTATGGTATCTAAATATTTTGATCTTTTATACATAAAGCCCGCCGAAACCGAGGGCTTTGTCGGTAATCTAAACGCCCTGCGCTTATCACGCAGGGCGTTGTTGTATCACGATTTTAAATTTTTGTCTTCCACAAGCCATGCAGATTGCAATAAGCATATACAGCAATGGCTTCGTCATCTTCAATCAAAAATGTTGCCTTCGGCGCTTCACCCGGCTCGAGATTTTTACGCTGACCGCCGCGGGCTGTTTCTATGTAGATCCATTCGATAAAATGCTCGGGCACCATCGGATGATCGGCGCTTCCTACGTTTACGCTAATACGGTTTTCATCAATGGTAACAGCAGGAAGGTGCTTTTCTCTGGACGCTTCAACCGTATTCGGTACAAGCTCCTCCATGTTTTCATCACAGCAGCTGATTGATACGCCCGCATTGACTACCATGCCGACCATGTTGCCGCAATGCCTGCAAATAAAAAATTTCTGTTCGTTTTTCAAACCTATCTCTCCTTCATATAATCAGTTGATTGGGTTTTCGCATAGGGCAAAGCCCTATTCCTGCTTGGTTAATAAACCGCCTATGTCATACTAATTTAAATTATAGCATACCTTTTATTGTTTGTAAAGGTTACAAATTTATATTTATTACAACTTGCATATTTGCTGTAATTAAAGAAAACATATAATGAAATGAAATTATAGAAAGGCAGAAGTGTAATGGAAAATAATAATCTAGTGTTCGGACACGGTATCCCAATGGGTTTCGGTATGGCACTCGCCCAGAATGCAAAGGCAATGGACTATTTTTCATCCCTGTCCGAAGATCAAAGAAAATCGATAATTGACGGTGTGCAAAATGTCCGGTCAAAGCAGGAAATGCGGGAATATGTTAACAACATGATGAACAACAATTTTACAGGCTAAACAACACCAACAAGAATCGCCTCAAATGGCTGAGCCCGATTGAGGCGGTTCTTGCTGATGACCGAAATACCGGAGAATCACTATGGAAATCGTATTTAAATTGATATATAATTATATTCATAAAACATTCTAATATGAAAGGAGCCGGCGGATGAAATTCCTACATCTTGCGGATCTGCATCTGGGGAAGGTTGTTCTGGAAACCCCCATGCTGGAAAACCAGCGGACGGTTCTCAAGGCTGCGGTAGATGCAGCTGTCAACCATCACGTGGATGCGGTAGTGATGGCCGGAGACATATACGATCGCTCAGTCCCTCCGGCGGAGGCGGTCTGCGTTTTAGACGATTTTATCAGCGATTTGAATAAACACGGCATCGCCGTTCTCGCGGTTTCGGGCAACCATGATTCACCCGAACGACTGGAATTCGGTAGCCGCTTGTTTTCAGACCGCTGTGTACATATTGCCGGTTATTATAGCGGAACGCTTCGCAAAGTTACCTTTCAGGATGATTACGGACAGGTGCATTTTCATCTTCTTCCTTTCATCAAGCCCGCTATGGTTCGTTCTGCATTTGGTGAGGAGATATCCGGCACAGAGGAAGCTGTGCGGGCAGCACTTCGCGATTTTTATGAGAATGAATCCCCAGGCCGCCATGTTTTAATTGCCCATCAGTTTGTATGCTTTGGAGGACAGACTCCCGAAACATGCGATTCTGAAGCCATTTCGGTAGGCGGCAGCGACAGCGTGGATATTTCCTGCTTTGATGGATTTGATTATGTAGCGCTTGGTCATCTGCATCGGGCACAGCGTATGGGCAGGGATACCGTTCGGTATGCCGGCTCTCCGCTGAAATACTCTTTATCAGAGGTTCGCCATTCAAAAAGCTTTACGCTAGTCACCCTTCTTGAAAAGGGGCAGATTGACATTGAACTTCTGCCGATTACTCCTCTGCATGATATGCGCAGAATAAAGGGGCGGCTGGACGATCTCATCACCGCCGCAAGGGAAAACCCGTCGGATAGCCATGATTACATACACGCAGTTCTCACAGAGGAGAATGTCCTTGATCCGGCCGAAAGGCTTCGTCAGGTTTATCCCAATCTGATTCATGTTGAGATTGAGCAGCCCGAACGTGAATTTGATTCCGATACCGCATTTGATCCAATGGTACATAAAACCGAATCCGAGCTGTTTGAGGATTTTTATAGAAATATTCACGGCAGAGATCTCACCCATGAGCAATGGGAAGTCATTGACAAAGTCATGGAGCGTGTGAAGGGAGAGGATGCCGAATGAAGCCGATCAAGCTGACCTTGAGTGCATTCGGCCCCTATGCCGGTGTACAGACTGTGGACTTCACATGCTTCAACGGCCGCGGTCTTTTTCTCATCACAGGCGATACCGGTGCGGGTAAAACCACCATATTCGACGGCATATCCTATGCTTTGTTCGGGGAGGCCAGCGGCAGTACGCGGGGCGGAGATGGACTACGCAGTGATTTTGCGCCGCACGATACCGTAACCTATGCAGAATTGGAATTTGAACACCGCGGTCAGGTTTACAGGGTATACCGCCGTCCGGAATATTTGAGTCCCAAAGTACGAGGGGAGGGTTTTACAAAAAAACCGGCTGTTGCAGAGCTTTATTACCCCGACGGCCGGACTGTGACCAAAATCGGGGAGGTCACAAAAGCGGTAAACGACCTGCTTCGCATCAATCAACAGCAGTTTAAACAGCTCTGCATGCTGGCGCAGGGCGAGTTCATGAAGCTTCTTTTGGCAGACAGCAAGAATCGTGCTGAAATATTCAGCGATATTTTCAACACCGGAATATTCCGTCGTATACAGCAGGAGCTTTCTATTGAAATGCGGACCCAATCAGACGCATTGTCCGCCGCAAACGCCCATATTCTCGACAACTGCCACCGCATTGCCGTGGGTGAGGACCTTTCGGAATCACCCAATCCTCTGGCTGCCGCTCTGGAAACACTCAATCGTGACGGTGTACATACCGCTCCGCTGGTTTGTGAACAGCTAGAATGGCAGATCAATCAGGATGCCAATGCATGGGATGCCATCAACAAACGACTGGACAAGCTCGATAAGCAAAGTCGGGAGCTTGCAGTCACCCTGGCAACAGCAAAGGAAACCGAGAAAAAGCTGTCCGAGCTGCAGGCGCAACGGGAACGGAGTGCCGAAATTGAGCAAAACAAACAGGAAGTCGCGCGAATTCGCACTCAAATCACAGTACTAGAACACGCGCGCGGGCTTGCCGCAGATTACGCAGTCCTAAATGATGCCAGACATCGGGTGGAGCAATATCGCACCCAAGCCCAACATCTTGCCCAGCAGCTTTCGGTATGCAAGCAGGAGGCAAAACAGGCACAAAAGGCATTTGACGAGCAACAGAAGCTACAGCCTCAAAAGCAGAAGCTGGAGCAGGAACGAATCAAGCTTTTGAATCTTCTTCCGCAGTATGAGCTTTTGGCAGCGCAAAGGGAGAAGCTTGCAAATGCAAATCGTCAGCTTAGCAATTCCGAAGCTGCAATCGAGGATGGGAAAAGCCGCGTCCAGCAGATTACCGAGCAGTATAGCCAAATCGAGCGGGAATATAACGCCCTTGACGGAGCTGACGGGGAATATCAGCAGCTTAGTTCTCTCGGGCGCGAGTTGGAAGCCCGGATACGCGAACTTAGCGAGCTGATTATGCTTTTGGGAACCCACCGGAAGCAGCAGCAGGTTATTGCCCAAAAGCAGTCCGAATTTGAGTTGCTTTCGGCGGATTACAGTCAGGCGAAAGTGGCGTATGACAAGGCAGAAATTGATTTTTTCGGCGCACAGGCGGGCTTACTTGCAGCAAGGCTTGCTGAGGGATCAGCCTGTCCGGTCTGCGGTTCCAAGGCGCACCCCTCCCCCGCTGTACTTCCCGAATCCGCACCCGATCAGACCCAGCTGGAAAGATTGAAAGCCGACAGGGATGCAAAAAGCGCCGTATGTATGGATGCGGCGCAATGGCTTGAAAAGAAACGCAGTACCACCGATTCTCTTTGGGATGAGCTGACAAGGCGGAGCGCCGCTGCCGGACTCGCTGCTGATCCGGAAGTCATAAATGCAGCGCTCAATGATACAAGCAATCAAAAGGAAGAGAATAGCAAGGCTGCCGCCACGGCATTACAAAAAGCGGAAACACGCAGAAAGCTACCGGCGCTGATGTCCGATATACGTGATAAGCTGCAGCAAGCCACAAATGTGCTTACACAGCAGCAGGATAAGCACTCGGCATTGACCGCTGCCGTCAGTGCAGCACTTGCGGGTGAACAGGCTGCTGCCGCCGCCATTCCCGCGGAACTGCCCTCGATGGATTCTGCAAATCATCAGATTGCTACCTTTGCCAATCAAATTAATATTATGAATCAAGAATATGATGCTGCGCGTGATTCCCGCGAACAGACTGCAAGGCGACTGGAATCCAGCACAGAGCTTCTTAAAAATGCCCGACTCTCCTATGAGGATGCGGCTCAGCATCTCACAGAACTTGAACATGCTTTTTCGGATAGGTTGCACCAACTGGGCTTTGACGATGAACCTGCTTTTGAAGCTGCCTTGCTCCCGCCGACCGAGATAACCGCCTTGCGGCAGAAAGCAGACGCACTCGATGCTTTGTGCCGCATCTGGAAAGAGACGGTACAGCGGCTGGAAAAAGAGACAGAGGGCAAAGCGGCCGAGACGACTTCGCTGATTAAAAAGCTGGAGGAAATCGAAGATTTGAGCGCCCGACTTCGCGAAGAGAGCGGCCAGCTTCGGGCACGCGTCGGCAGTAACTCGCGTATTCTTGAGGAGCTACGCACCAAGCTTGCCGAAGCATCCGGGCTTGAGCAGGAATTGCTCTGCGTGAAATTGCTTTCGGATACCGCAAATGGCACCCTTAGCGGCAAAAAAAGAATGAAGCTGGAGTTTTATGTTCTGGCGGCCTATTTTGATCGTATACTGGCAGAGGCAAACAGGAGATTATCCCGAATGACTTACGGAAGATTTGAGCTTCTTCGCAGAGAAGATGACGCTTTAAGCGACAGAGGGCTTGAGCTTGATGTTCTGGATCACAATACGGGGAAGCCAAGATCGGTCAAAACACTTTCAGGCGGAGAAAAGTTTAAGGCTTCACTGGCTTTGGCACTTGGTCTTTCGGATATTATCCAGCGGCGGGCAGGCGGTGTATCCATTGACACCATGTTTGTGGATGAGGGCTTTGGCTCGCTTGACGTCCAGAGCTTGGATGCCGCCATCAACACCCTGAACGAACTTACGGGTTCGGACAGGCTGGTCGGTATCATATCCCATGTTGGTGAGCTTCGCGATCGTATTGCCAATCAGATTATTGTTCAAAAAACACCTAAGGGCAGTACCCTCAAAGTAAATATTGATTGAATAAAGGGCGAAACATATAGATTTTTTATGTGATTCGAGTTATAATAAACCTGAGAACCGAAACAATCCGGGCATAAACCTCGGAAAGCACATATATTTTAATACCGATTCAGAAAGGAGAAGTGCTATGACGTCCAGAAACCGAATCAAACTGACGATCTGCGACACCGAATATATCATCACCTCCGATGAACCGGAAAGCTATGTCAAAGAGCTGGGAGATGAACTGGACAAGTCAATGCGTTCGCTAATAGCAGGAGATACCCGTATATCCACCACCATGGCGGCGGTATTGACCTCGCTCACCCTTGCAGACCAAGCCCGCAAAGCGACATCATCGGCGGATAATCTGCGCAGTCAGATTAAAGAATATTTAAGTGACAACGCCCGGGTCAGGTCTGATCTTGATGAAGCGCGGCGAGAAAACGACCGCCTGCGCCGCGAGCTCGGTCAGTATAAAAACTCATTATGAACCTTCGGCTTGCAAAGAAAGGATATTATTATAGATGAATCGTCCTGATTTTTCCGTAAGTCCGGACAATCTGGAAATTCTTGCGCCCGCTGGGTCTCCGGAGGCACTTATCGCAGCAATCCGCGGAGGAGCAGATGCCGTATATCTGGGCGGGGGCAGCTTTAATGCAAGAGGCAATGCACACAATTTCGACGCCGCCGCTTTACGCGAAGCAGCGGCGCTTTGTCATTCAAGAGGCGTACGAATGTATCTGACGCTGAATACGCTGATTCATGAGGATGAGTTGAATCCGGCGATGTCTCTCGTCGGACAAGCCTGCGAGCTTGGTCTGGACGCCATAATCGTTCAGGATTTAGGACTTGCCGCCGCAATCCGCGCCACTGCCCCCCGGATGCCACTGCATGCATCCACACAGCTTTCCTGCCACACCCCTTCCGGTGTGCGTGAGCTGCGGGATATGGGCTTTTCCCGTATTGTGCTTGCCCGAGAAATGTCACGGGATGAAATTGCGAAATGTTCCGGACAGGGAGCCGAGCTTGAAGTATTTGTCCACGGTGCACTTTGCATGAGCGTATCGGGACAGTGTTACCTTTCGGCAATGCTCGGCGGACGTAGCGGCAACCGTGGACTTTGCGCTCAGCCCTGCCGTCTGCCTTTTACAGTAAAACAAGGCAAAATCCCTTCCGACGAGAGGGCACTCAGCCTGCGGGATTTGTCGCTTTATGAATATGTAGCCGATTTAGCTTCCATCGGGGTTGGTTCTCTCAAAATTGAGGGACGTATGAAACGGCCGGAATATGTTGCCGCCGCTGCCCGCTGCTTTTCCAAAGCCCGCGATGCTTTGACTGGAAATCATAAAGGGGCAGACCCCGAGCTATTGAGGGATTTGCAATCGGTTTTTTCCCGCTCCGGTTTCACAAGCGGATATTACACCGGCCGCCGCAACTCCGAGATGTTCGGCTCACGAACCTACAAGGACGTTACCGCTGCCGCTCCGGCTCTCGCTCGCCTTGCAAAGCTTTATGGGAAGGAAACACCCCGGGTGCCGGTCACCTTTACTTTTACAATGCACGTTGGTGAGCCGACAACCTTGACAGCTGAGGATGGCGACGGTAATCGTGTTACCGTAACAGGCGAGCTTCCGCAAAAGGCCATCAAGCTTCCTCTTGATGAGCAGCGCATCGCAGCCCAGCTTGCCAAAACCGGTGGCACCCCATTTATCGCCTCGGTAACGTGCAATCTTCAGCAAGGGCTTACCCTTCCTCTGTCCTCGCTTAACGCCCTTCGTCGGAATGCACTGGATAAGCTTCTTGATATACGCGCCAAAGCTACTCCCATCGCTTTTAATCCAGAATCAAAGCCGGAAAAGCCTGAGGCTAATCCAAAAAATAAAATGCATATTATAGTAAGGTTTTCTAATGTAAATCAGATTTCCGAAAATATTGCCGCCGACATGATTGTCGTGCCTTTGAATACTCCGGGCAAACGGTTGTCCGAGCTTTCGGAAAAATATACTGTCGGGGTTGAGATACCGCGCGGACTGTTCGGCACCGAGCAGCAAACGGCGCGGATGCTTGCTGACCTAGCGAACGTCGGAGTAACAACCGCCTTGTGCGGCAATATCGCCGCAATCCCTTTGGCAAGAAGTGCCGGTTTGTCAGCCATTGCAGGCTTTGGCATGAATATCACAAATCTCGGCGCGCTCGAAGCCTTGATACAGCGCGGAATCAAAGCCGCTGTCCTTTCTCAGGAGCTGACATTCAAACAAATGGGGTTTTCAAAAGACGCCCCTGTCCCGTGTGGCATCATTGCATACGGACACCAGCCCCTGATGCTGTTGAGAAACTGTCCCGGAAAAGCGGCGGAAGAATGCAAATCATGTAGCGGCGGATTAACAGACAGACGGGGCATCCGATTTCCTTTAACCTGTGCGGCCGGATGCGCCGAGCTTTTGAACTCGGTACCCCTGTGGCTGGCTGATAAGCTGGACCGGCTGCCCCCGCTTGATTTTCTGCTACTGCATTTTACTGACGAAACACCCGAGAAGGTCGCCGCTGTTCTTTCGGCTTATCAAAACGGCGGAAAGCCGCCCAAAGATTTTACGCGCGGGCTTTATAAAAGAGGGGTGGAATGAAAAGCGGTGAATAACACCGCAGAAATAGAGCACTGTTCTATCTCGCAATCGGGTGTTTCAATATTAATCAGCATATAAGGAGAAACATATATGAACCTTTTTATCAAACGACTTGATCCCCGCGCTAAAATTCCCGAGCGGGCGACAAACGGAAGTGCAGGCATGGATTTGCGGGCGCTTCTTGATGAACCGGTTACCGTTCCTGCAGGCGGACGCGTCATGATTCCAACCGGAATTGCCATCGGGCTGATTGACAATAACGTTGTGGGATTGATCTATGCCCGCAGCGGACTTGCAATCAAGCACGGACTGGCATTATCGAATGGCGTCGGCGTGGTTGACAGCGACTATACAGGTGAAATACGGGTGGGACTTATCAACCATTCCGACACCGAATACACCATTCAGCCGGACGAGCGTATTGCTCAGCTTGTGATATCCCCTGTTTTCCCGGTCAGTACGGTCGAAGTAGAGGAGCTGAATCAAACAGATCGCGGTGACGGCGGATTCGGCTCCACAGGAAAACTATAACACTGATCATACATATTGCTATTACATTTAAGGGAATGATGATGTTTGAGAACTAAAAACTCCCTGATCCTTGTCTTTTTATTGCTTTCGGCTTTGGTGCTTTCGACACTGATCGGTACCCTTACCCAAAATGTCAGCTATCTTAAATGGCTGACCTGGGGCGACAGCATTGGATTTGACACGGTGAACTTGGATCTGTCCATCATTAAACTGAGCCTGTCATTTTATATGCAAACCAATGTGCTTCAGGTCATTTTAATTGCGTCATCTCTACTGCTGTTTAAGAAAATAAGATAGGTCAGGCTTTTCAGAGAAAGGATACGATCTGTATGGAAGAAGTGATCCTTGCATCTGCATCTCCGCGGCGGCAGGAAATCCTGAAACTACTCGATATTCCCTTTACTGTCTTACCCTCGACAGATGAATGTCAAGTTGACACCTCTCTGCCTATATCAGAAGCAGTCTTAAAGGTTGCCCAAAAAAAAGCCGAGGGGATCGCCAAGCTCCATCCCAATCGAACGGTGATCGGCGCTGATACCGTCGTAACCGTAAACGGACAGATACTGGGGAAACCCAAGGATGAACGGCAGGCGGCTGAAATGCTCGGTATGCTCAGCGGACGCGTGCACCGAGTTTACACCGCCGTATGGGTGTGCAAACCCGGGCATCCAGACCGAGGCGGCGGCTTTACCGATGCTGCAAAGGTGGATTTCTATCCGTTAACTCGGGAGGAGATAAACGATTACATTGCAACCGGCGAACCGATGGACAAGTCCGGAGGCTATGGCATTCAGGGCAGAGGGCTTCGCTTCATACGCTCCATTTGCGGCGATTTCTATACTGTCATGGGACTTCCCGGCGCGCGGTTGTGGCGGTTTTTAAAAAATTATGACTGCGCTTAGAGATAAGTATTAAGGATTCTTTTTACCATCTCAAATAACAACAAAACCAGCCGAAAATAAAAATTATTAAAATTTTATTGTGAAATTCCATGTTACGGTATATAATATGAAATTAGCAGTGTCCAATCAGGCAAATCCGGTATAGACGTAAAATATTCGTCTAAACTTCTAATATTAAGAAGTTACTGTATTTCTTACCAGGACCGATATAAATACAGGAGTGTTCCCGGAAATCAGGAAAGGAAGAAACAACATGATTTTTAACCGCGATATTGGTATTGATCTCGGCACGGCCAATACACTTGTTTATGTCAAAGGTAAAGACATTGTAATCCGTGAGCCTTCGGTGGTCGCAGTCGATGTGAAAACCGACACAGTACTCGCTGTAGGCACAGAAGCCAAGGAAATGATTGGTCGCACACCCGGTTCCATATCGGCTGTTCGCCCACTTAAGGACGGTGTAATCGCTGATTTTGACGTCACCTCCGATATGCTCAAGCATTTTATTCACAAAGCAATGCACTCTACATTCCTGAATCGCCCGCGCGTCATCGTCTGCATTCCATCCGGTGTCACCGAGGTAGAGCGCCGTGCCGTAGACGAGGCTGTACGAAGCGCAGGTGCCAAGGATGTTGAACTGATCGCTGAGCCCATGGCAGCTGCAATTGGTGCGGGTCTGCGTGTAGATGAAGCTGCCGGCTGCATGATCGTAGATATCGGCGGCGGCACCTCAGAAGTCGCGGTTATTTCACTTGGCGATATTGTTACTTCCTGCTCCGTCCGCACAGCGGGTGACGATTTTGACGAGGGAATTATTTCATACATCAAAAAGAAATACAACCTGCTGATTGGTGAGCGTACTGCAGAGGATATAAAGATTAAACTCGGCTCTGCCTTTCCCGGAGGGGAAGAATCCTCAATGGAAGTCAAGGGACGCAACCAGCTTGACGGACTGCCTAAGAACATCACCGTATCCTCCGAGGAGATACGCGAGGCTTTAGCAGATCCCGTAGGCGCAATCGTGGATGCCATCCGCTATTCACTTGAAAACACACCGCCCGAGCTGGCAGCAGACATAATCGATAATGGAATCATGCTGACGGGCGGCGGCGCACTTCTGCGCTCCATTGACCTGTTGATCAATCGCGAGACAGGCATGCCGGTGCACATTGCCGAAGATCCGCTGGATTGTGTTGTAAACGGCACAGGTAAATGTCTTGACCTTGGTATCGTCAGCAATTTCAGAACACGCCGCTCCCGCTGACAGGTTGTTTACGCTCATAAAAAGGAACCCCGAGACAGCGTTCCAACAATATGTAAAAAGTCGTCCAAATGGGGAATGAATGAATATCACAGTACGCCCCGCTTCCGCAGGTTGCGGGTGCGGGGCGTTTGTCTAACCATCTAACATAACCACCTTCCCCCACGGCAGCCGCGGGGGAAGGTTTATAAAAAAGCAGGAGGACGCCGTGAAGAACTTTATAAAAAGCGCCGCATTCAAGGCGTTAGCTGCAGTTGCCTTGTTTCTGGTAGGGATCATGATCTATGCCGCTTCAACCGGGGGCGTGGCAACCATTCCCGCTACCATAACCGGCGCAATCGTAACACCGCTCCAGTCGCTCGGGGCAGGTATTTCCAACGGATTTCATAATTTTATTGGTATTTTTACCGACTCAAACACGCTAAAAAAAGAAAATAACAAGCTCCAAGATGAAATCAACCATCTGCGGAAAAATCAGGTGGAGCTTGACGAGCTGCGCCGTATGAACGAATATTACCGCCAGTATCTTGAGCTGAAAGAACTGAACCCTGACTATAAATTTGCCGACTGCAGAATTATTGCGGTAGATACCAATAATAAGTACGGCAATTTCACCATAAATGTAGGAATGCTAAGCGGAGTAAAGGTTGGTCAGCCGGTCATTTCACCGGAGGGTCTTGTGGGCAAGGTTTACGAGGTCGGAATGAATTATGCGAATGTACGCACCATACTGGATCCCGCCACACAGGTGCCGGCTTATGTAAGCCGTGCCGACAGCGGAGGTGTGACCGGCGGCTCACTCTCTCTTGCCAAAGATGGGAAAATGCGCCTTAACTATCTTCCCCGAAACAACGGAGTCGCTCCGGGCGATTATGTGATTACTTCGGGGAAGGGTGAAATATATCCACGACAACTGCAGATAGGCACTGTTACCGAGGTTATATCTGAATCCGATGGACTTACCATGTATGCAATCATTGAACCATTTGCCGACATACGCAATTTAACCAATGTTTTTGTTATTACAAACTTTGAAGGAAAAAGCGCGGAGTAGATTAATAACCATACAATAAAGATAAATGATAACAAAGATTCCGGGCGCGCAATGCGCGCCCCTACAGGTTGATGGGAGGTGGGGCAATGAAGTACAGAGGCAGGCTGGGTGCCAGTCATTTAATTAAGCGCCTGAGCAGCCGCTACCTGAAATGGACAGCTTACGGTCTTATTATTCTGCTTACAACCATTTTACAGTCACTCCCCCACTTTCCGCCCGAAATCGGCGGTGCCAGACCGACGCTTATTATTCCCGTTGTGGTTTGCATCGCGATGTTTGAAGGTCCCGTGGGTGGAGCGGCTGCCGGCGTGGCAGGAGGCATTTTGTGGGATGTATTTTCCGACCGTCTTCTGGGTTTTAACGCTCTGCTTCTGCTCATCATTTGCTGCATCTGCGGTTTGTTGTCCCAGCTTTTGATTCGCAATAATCTTATATCATCCATGCTCATGGCTGCCGCTGCTTTGGTTTTTCATAGTCTGATTGACTGGTTTATTTATGATCTTATGCTGGAAAACGATCAGGCGCTGAATGTGCTGCTGTGGTTTACCTTGCCGGGTTTTATTTATTCCTTGATTCTTACGCCCCTGCTATACTATGTGATTTATTCCGTAGCAAAGCTGCTGCGAAACCGTGAGTAGAAACACACGCATTTAAAAGAGGTTTCATTCCTTTTCAGGGATATATAGCCTCGGAAAGGACATTGGCAGATACTATGCAACAATACAATTCAAATCCGATAAAACGACGTGCTTTTGCACTGGTGCTTGTTCTTGTGCTTGTTTTCGGGGGCTATTCAATACGCCTGTTTCAGATTCAGATTGTAGATGGTGAGGAATATGCTAGGGCTGCAAGCAAGGAAGATAATATTACAGTCCCGATTCAGGCATCACGTGGAGAAATCGTAGATCGATATCTTACTCCAATGGCTGTGAACCGCACCAGCTTTTCTATTGTATTCGATTCCGCCTTCTTTCCGACTTCCAAAAGTACGGAAGGACAGAAATTGCAAAATGATATTATATTGTCATTAGCCTGGCTGCTTACATCCGAAAAATGTGAGTGGATCGACACCTTGCCAATCTCCAAGACGAAACCTTATAAATTTTCCGAGAATGGAAAAAGCGTTTCGGCCCTTAAAGGCAAAATCGGCATGGCGGACTACTCGACAGCTGAGCAATGCATGAAGGAAATGGTGAAAAGATACTTACTGAGCGGCTATACGGATGAAGAGCAACGAATCGCTGCGGGCGTACGCTATGAAATGGAAACACGCCAGTTTTCTATCACCAACCCCTATACGTTTTCAAACGACGTAACCGAGGACACCTATAATATTATACTTGAGAACAGCGCAAATTACCCGGGCGTGAATGTACAAGCAACGCCGGTACGCGAATATGTCAGCAAACGGGTGGGTGCGCATCTTCTCGGAACCGTCACCTCAATTTATCCCGGTGAGTATGCCGAACTAAAATCCAAAGGCTACAAGCTGAATGATACGATTGGCCGGAGCGGAATTGAGCAGGCTCTGGAAAGCGAGCTTCGCGGTACGAATGGTGTTAACACAGTAACCAAGGATACCGGCGGCACGGTTGTTGAAAAAAAGCAAACCACCCCTCCGATCCCGGGTAATACGGTGGTTCTGACATTAGATTATGGGTTACAAAAGAAATCACAGGACGAGATGAATAAAGCAATTTCGGAGCTTCGCAGCCGACCGAAAAATGTTAAAAACAACGGTCATGATGTCCGCAGCGGTTCTGTGGTCATGCTGGATGTTAAAAGCGGGGGGGTTCTGGTTTCGGCAAGCTGGCCGGATTTTGATCTCTCGACATATAACAAAGAATACGGCAAGTTGATTAATAATAAAGATAAACCACTGTTTAATCGGGCGCTTTTCGGAGCATTTGCCTGCGGTTCTACAATGAAGCCCGGCGTTGCGCTTGCTGGAATCACCGAAGGACTTATCAATAAAGGCTCTGCTCCGATAGCCTGCCGCACAGAATACAAATATTATAAAAATTTAACCCTGTATTGTATGGGCTATCACGGACATATAAGTGTTGTGGATGCCATTGCGAAATCATGTAACGTTTTCTTTTACGATCTAGGCCGTCGGCTCGGTATTGATAAAATGAATGAATACTCCATTCATTACGGTCTTGGACAAAAAACCGGTATAGAAATTGGCGAGACCGAAGGTGTTCTTGCAGGAAAAGCCCACAGCAAAGCCGTAGGAAAGCTATGGTATCCTGCCGATAACAGCACTGCCGCAATCGGTCAGTCGGATAACCTGTTCACTCCCATTCAGCTCGCATCCTATGCAATGACGCTTGCCAACGATGGTGTCCGTTATAAAACCCACCTTGTAAAGAGCATCAGAAGCTACGACGGAACCGAAAAGGTGGTAGAACCGGAGATTGCATCAAAAGCAAAACTGTCCAAAGAAGCAATTAACGCTGTGCGTGACGGTATGGTTAAAGCAGCGAAATCCGGAACTGCAAGTCAATTTGCAACTGCGAAATACACAGTTGCAGCCAAAACCGGAACGGCACAGCTTGTTGAAAGCAGATCGGATCACGGCGTGTTCATTGCGTATGCCCCCGCAGAAAAGCCTGAAGTGGCAATTGCAGTGGTACTTGAAAACGGAACATCCAGACCAACCACCAATCTTGCTAAGGCAATCCTGGATTACTATTTTGCATCCAAAAGTGAAGGCCTTGCTCCAACACCTCAGGGTGTGCTGTTACCATAACGGGGCTGCCCTGAAAAATATTCATTAAATTTTAATATAAAATATAATTTATATGATATTATATGAATAATAATTGGAGAACAAGGAGTGAGCCGATTCAATTATTGTAAGAAGCAGCAATTAAACATGATATAAAAAGAAAAGAAAGGAATGTTTTGAATGAAAAAGTATGTATGTTCTGTATGCGGCTATGAATATGATCCGGCTATCGGTGTGGAGGAGCAGGATATTGCCCCCGGCACAGCATTTGAGGATCTTTCGGATGATTTTGTATGTCCCGTATGTGGTGTAGGCAAAGAAATGTTTGAACCCGTCGAATAATTTATTGTTTACGATTGGTATAAAATCCTCGGCTATCAGCCCAGAGTAGTTGAGCTTTTAGTTGAAAACAGCACCGCGGAATGGTTAATTTTCCGCGGTGCTGTTTTGTTTTAAGTTGTGTGTAGCAGTCATCGTGCCGCCAGTGATTTGGGGTTGAGCCAAATCGAGCTAGGGTGGGACACTTGGTTATACAACCAAAAACCATGTAGGGCAATTCACCCACCCGTCTTTTATTTCACATCCCTGCGGCAAAAGCTGTCATGTGCAATCCACAGGAAGCATACCGTATACACAGCTAAAACGGCAACCGAGAAACCCAGCGTCATGGTACCGTCAACCATACTCGACATCCCACCCATAAAAGCCGAACTGGCAGATGGCAGATAGGATGAAAGCTCTGTATTTGAAAATAGAAGAAACTTGATCCCTGGAAGCACCTTGCCTTGGCTTACCACACTGAGAATCCCCATCACAATATTTCCGCCGAACATCAGCATCATGGTAGCGGCAATGGATATCGCGCTTTTTCTTGTAACAACCGACATCATCATGGCAAGCGCACCATAGGTAAGAACCGGCAGCACCAATATCAAAAATCTCAAAACAATATACAACAGATACGGCAACTGAACCACACTGCCGAAAACAGATATAACCTGCATGGAACCGATACCCTTAAAGGCGGTAAACACACCACTAAAAATAAATGCCAGCGCAAAATTTAAAGCCAGTGCAATGGCAGTCAGCTCCATCATCAGTATGGTTTTGGACCAAAAAATCTTGTTTCGCTTGTGGGGTGTAATTAATAGCATCTTAATGGTGCCGCTTCCGTATTCGGATGCGAATATCCCCCCCGCATATACAATCAGCAGGATTGAAATTAGGCTAATCTCGGAGGCAGAACTCTCCAGCAACCCCAAAAATGAATTATAGGAAATCGGGGCTGTATTGGTACTCAGGCGTTTCAAGGCTACATTTATATCCTGTTCCAGATTTCTAATTCGATTTTTAGTAAGCAAGTTGCCATTTTCATCCTCGCCCCGAAGCACACTCAGCTTGTTCTGACGTATGGTCTCAATTTCGCGGCTTTTCCATAAAAAATCATTATTTTCTTGGTTAGGGCCATAGCCTCTATAATAAAGATTGTTATTAATATCCGAAATCGGTACAATGTTATGCTGGCGGTAAAGCTCGTACATCTCAATATTAACCTGCTTCTCTTGATCCGAATTTGAACCAATCAATCCGCTTTTGATATCATCAATTTTAAAGTCAATAAACTTTCTCCAGTCATTGGATTTCAGAATAGACTGCAGCTTTTCCATCCGTTCCTGACGTTCCCCGTCTGTCATATTGCGGTTTTCGGCATAGCCATACTCCATACCGGGTTTTGCCCAATCTCCGTGTTGGATGATTGGCTTACCTTCATTTTGTTTCTGCCCCGGTATCTCACCTTTAGATAACTGTTCGGCTTTCAGATTGTAGTATTCAAAAACCAAATCGGTTCGCCAGTCCTGGGGAGAGATGTTGTTTTCCAGAAGATATTTCAGTGCCTCGATTGACTGTGCGGTATATATCTCCTCGGGGTTCTCTTTCAGTTGGCCGTTCAGATCCTCAAGACCCCAATTATATTGCTCCTGCCAGGAGGGACTATAACCTCCGGCGCTCCGAAACATGAGTTTGTTGATAACCAGACTAAAAAGGGTGAGCAGCACGATGACACCCATCAATACCCAGGTGGAAGGTTTTTTATAAAGCTTTAGCCGCTCGTTTTTTAAAAGCACATAATGATTAGCCAACAATATTACCCCCTCCCGTTATTTCCATAAAGCTTTGTTCAAGCGAGGTTTCAACCGCGCTCAATCCGTAAATTGAAACGTTATTCTCCATCAGGCGTCGGTTGAGCGTGTCCAGCTCCTCCTCTTTGACACGAACATCTACAAATTCGTCATGAACAGCGGCAATACGGTCGGGAATATTCTCCTGGAGCAACGCCACCGCTTGTTCCATCGGGCGGAGTCTGTAACGATATAATCCGGCGCCGCCGCCTTTAGTAAGCTCTTCAACACTGCCGATGCGAAGAATACGACCATTGTTGATGATACAAACCGTATCGCACATCTGCTGCATTTCCTGCAGAATATGGCTGGAAACAAATATACTCATACCCTGGGTATGCGCGAGATATCGGAGCAGGTCGCGCACTTCCTTGATCCCGGCGGGGTCAAGTCCGTTGGTGGGTTCGTCCAGTATCATAATTTTTGGATTGTGAAGCAGTGCCTGCGCCACGCCCAATCGCTGTTTCATTCCCAGAGAATAGCTTTTGAACTTATCACGGATACGCAATTGCATACCCACCAGCTGCACAACCTCGTCAATGCGTTCTTTTGTTGCGCCGCAAGCGCGTGCATGAATGAGCAGATTATCATAGCCGGATAAATAGCCGTACATATCCGGATTTTCAACAATGCCGCTGATATGCCGCATCGCAGCTTCAAAATTCTTTTCAATATCGTTGCCAAGAATCGAAATGTGCCCACTGTCAATCGATAAAAGTCCCAAAATCATTTTGATGGTGGTGGTTTTACCGGCACCGTTGGGACCCAGAAACCCGAATACCTCCCCTTCCTTTACCGTCAGAGAAACATCCGAAATGATACCCCTGCTGCCAAAAGACTTATATACATTTTCCAATACCAGGACATCAGACATATATATGACCACCCTTTCCTATCACAGACTCAGCGTCCCCACATATCATTAGACAGCCCGGTCCACATGGCCTGGCTGACGCGGTAGATTCCCCATTTTCCGTCAACCTTTTTAAAGCTGATTGTAATATAAAGCTGCTGATTTGCACCCTTGACTTCTTCCATCTTTTCGTTTGAGAAATCCATGTACTTTCCGCTTACTGTATAGGTGTAAGTAACGGTTGAATTGGCAATATTCTTATCAATGGTGTTGTCGTCTTGGGTTTTCTTGGCATCATCCCGCTTTGCGACACGCTCGAAACCATCAATCTGCTTTTCAATATTATCAATCAAAAGCCTCGCTGCGTCATTAATATATCCTGAATTCTTTACAAAATATTTGGACAGTTCATTTTTCAGCCTTGTTTCCTCTGCTTCCAATGCTCCTGCAATCTTAAAGCCTTCGACCTCCTCATCGGTCAGCATCGAGGTTTCTTCCATTAATACACGATACTTATCGGTTAGCTTCCGAATCTCGCTTTTTTCGGGAATCAGAGTCAGCTGACTTACAATGACATAAAGCAGTACCGTCACAAACAGAGCCATTGAAACCACAAAACCGCGGTTGATTCGTTTCCAGAACGGCTTTTTATTCATGCATACATCTCCTTTTCAGGTTTGAAAAACTTAAAATAGAGTATAACACAAACTCTCATAAAACGGAACAACCACAACTCAACTTCTATCGGCTTTCAGCTAACAAGTTGAGGCATAATTCCTATAAAAAATACAGCCCCAAATGAACTCGGTCATTTGGAGCCGCCCTGCGGAATTGTATTTAACTTTGCCAAATCAATAATTCATCAACAGCTTGAGAACCAGCAATGAGATAACCCCCGGGATGCCCAGAACAGCACAGCAAAGACCTGTGAACGCATTCAGCCCCAGAGACACCCCTGTAAAAGCACCTACAACATTTACCGCCGCGAGGGCACAAACGCCCTGGGCTCCTGATCCTACAAATGCCCGTATTGGTCTTTTGGTTCGCATCAGCGCAATCAATACAGCAATCACCAATCCTATCCCGACGGCGTAAACCAGAATCTGAAGCCACAGGCTCATTTCTATTTCTCTCCTTCTGTAACGAGCGAGGGATACCTTCCCGCTCTTAGTCCCTGTTCTTTCGCCAGGCGCAGCAAATACCGGTATTGAGCCCGTAAGGATTCAATTTCGTATATGCAGGATTCAATTAGATCGCTGTCCCTTTCCATCTTGAATCTTAAATTGGCATTATCCAGCCTTACACATACATCCCGAATGGCAGCAAGTACCTCATTTGTTGATTCCTCCGGCTTAAGAATGGCTTTGCGTATTGTACCCTCCATGGTATTCACGCCTTTCATAAAATATCTATGATAAGTATTGGAATATTATACCGATTCTATACCTAAACAAGCATTTTATGAAAAGCAATTTTATATATCCCATTTGACAGCCCCATCCATTATGTGGTAATGTGATAAAGTATTATTATTTTTAAATATTTTGCAACCTTTTGGCTTCCAGTTTAGTGTTATAGATAGGGAGGGATGACGGTGAGCCCAGAATCGCTGCGTAATGCGCGCACGCAAAACGATTCGGTGGATGAAATTCTTGAACGGTATGCGGCCATGGTGTATAGGCTGGCTTATGCACGTACCAAAAACCGGTTTGATTCTGACGACATTTTGCAGGAGGTGTTTATGCGGTATATCCGCAGCGCACCCGACTGCCAAGATGAGGAACACCGTAAGGCTTGGCTGATTAGAACCACCATCAACTGCAGTAAAACACTGCTGACATCGGCATGGTTCCGAAAAACCGCGCCGCTTAGTGACACGCTGAGTTTTGAGATGAACGAACGTAGCGAGGTCTACTATGCTGTGCTGGAACTTCCGACTCAGTATCGAACTGTTATCCACCTGTTCTATTATGAAGATTATGCAGTGGCGGAAATTGCAAGGCTGCTTGACTGCAAAGAGTCCACTGTAAAATCCCGCCTTCACAGAGCACGAAACATCCTTCGTGATAAGCTGAAAGGAGTAGCCTTTGATGTTCAGTAATAAATATAAAGCGGACAATGATACCATCAACCCGGATAAAGCGTTGATCAAATATCTTTCGGTCCGTATGAAGCAAGCCCAGTCGGCTTCAGAGAAGCCGGAGCCGATACACTCTGTTGTAAAAATAAAAAAGCGCAGGTTGGCACATGCCGCAGCCGCGATTGCAGCCTGCCTTGCAATTCTTTTGAGCGCAGGCGGTCTGTATTTGCATTTTAATCAGGATCAATTGCACCCTGCTGTCAACACCGATCAAAAAAAGCATGAAAGCACAGATGAAAGCACAGAAAAAAAAGATGTTAATTTTGCAACCTATACCGAGCTTTACAATCTCATCAGATCGATGGAGCAAACCGCCGATTTTGGATCCGATGAAGATTTCATTTCAGAAACTGCCCCGGCTGCCATGCCCGGAAATAATATAAATGGCAACCCTATCATGAAAGGCGGCGGCGCTACCGGCGCTGCAACCCAAGCTACACAAGCCACAAACGGCAAAGCCAATTCAAGGGAAACCGACAGTCATTCCAAAACCAATACACAGGTGCAGGGTGTAGATGAAGCCGATATCGTCAAAACCGACGGTGAATATATTTACACACTGGTTGACGGCAAGCTGAAAATCGTCAGCGTAAACGGTTCCAAAATGAAGATGTTATCAAGTATCGATGTTGGTGCCGGCTCGGACGTGAAATCGGAATACAAGCCGTTAGAGTTTTATATTAAGGACGACCGCTTAATCGTTTTGAAAAACAAATACAAGATTGACAGCGACTATTCCTCCAAACCACGGGCAGAGATTGCATACGATGGTTGTTATGTTTACAACAGAAACTGCTCGGTTGTGGCAGATGTGTATGATTTATCCGACCGTGACGCACCCAAGCTTATCGGAAGCAGCGGTCAAAGCGGATATTATCTCTCATCCAGAATGGTGGGACAAACGCTTTACCTGATTACAAACCATAATGTCTATGATACAGCGGTGAAGGATTCACCCGAAACCTATATTCCTATGATTTACAGCAAAAATAAAGGGAGAATCATCCCCCCTGCCGATATTTATATCAGTAAGGAGCCACAGGGCAGGCAATATATCGTGGTAACATCTGTTGATATTGCAAATCCTGATAAGCAGATTTCGTCCAAAACCGTATTCGGATGCGGCAGTACCCTTTATGCCAGCACCGAAAACCTGATGATTGCAAGTGGATCCAACGGACGAAATTCCGGTGGTACCCCTGTTGCGGGCAGAACGGTTCCGCAAGTGGCAGAAAAAACGCAGGTCTCGGGAGCGGTCACGCCCGACGATTCGGCGGGCGGCTCCTCGTATACTGAAAAAAACAAAACCACAACCACCACCTATACCAACAGTACCAATCTTCTTCGCTTTTCACTAAGTGACGGAAAAATTGAGCTTGCCGCCAAGGGAAGCATCAAGGGAAATTTGCTTAATCAGTTTTCGATGGATGAACACAACGGCGTATTCCGGTTTGTAACAACGGTATCCACACACACCGAAACCACCAGTGGTAGCGGGGAAAATGCGCTTGTAACCTATACGCCGGGCACAACCACCAACTCCCTTTATACCCTGAACCCAAAGCTTGAAGTCATCGGTAAAATAGAAAACCTTGCCCAAAACGAGCGTGTCTATTCAGTCCGTTTCAGCGGAGACATCGGCTATTTTGTCACCTTCCGACAGACCGATCCCCTGTTTGCCGTTGATTTGGGTAACCCCGCCAAGCCGAAAGTCCTCAGCGCACTGAAAATCCCCGGCTTCTCGGAATATCTCCACCCGTGGTCAGATAATCTGCTGTTTGGTCTGGGACGTGACGCCGATTTAAGCGGCAGGGCAGGTTATATGAAAATATCCATGTTCGACGTGTCCGACCCCACGGATGTAAGCGAAAAGAATAAGCTAATTCTGGACGGTTACTATTACTCGGATGCCAGCTACAACCACAAAGCCATCGTAATCTCCCCCGAACGTGGGATTGTGGCTTTCCCCTGCGATAACAAGTATTTGATTGTTTCTTATACACAGAACGGCTTTGTTAAAAAAGCTGAACTATCGGTAGACAACTATGGAGTTAATCAGCGCGGACTGTATATCGACGATGTGTTCTATGTTTGCACAAATAAATCCATCACCGCCTATTCCATGGACAATTACAAAAAGCTGGCTACCCTGAAATTTTGATAAAATAGGCATAAAAAATCTCCGCAGCATTTAACTGCGGAGATTTTTTAGTTAAAACAATATTAACCCTTATATTCCACAATCTCAATGGAATTGATTTTCACATCATCCTTGGGCTTGGTTTTATCTCCCTGACCGTTATCCACCGTTTCGACCGTTGCAATGGCATCCACAACGTCCATCCCCTCAAAAACCTGTCCAAACACGGTATGTCCGCCCCATTCGCGCCATGCACCATCAAGGCTTATGTTGCCACCATGCTTTTCATATAGCTCCCAAACCTCATCCGGAACAAGCTTGGGATCGGGTGCGAGAAAATACTGGGATTTGAAAAAAGCATCGAATGAACCAAACTGACTGTCGATTTGCTCCTTATACTGATTATAATACTGCAGAGCTTCGCCTTTTTTCTGATTATAATTGCTTAAATATGTCTCTGCGTTTTCCTGATATTTTTCTTCCCCATCAAACGCCTCAGGTCCTGCCTGATTGATAAAAAACTGGCTGCCGTTTGTTGCCACGCCATATCTCCCCGAATTCGCCATTGCCAGCGATCCGCGCAGATTCAGCAGCTTCTTGTCAAACTCGTCCTTAAAATCTTCTTCATAGATACTTTCGCCGCCGGCACCCGTGCCTTCGGGATCACCGCCTTGAATCATAAAATCTTCAATTACTCTGTGAAAGATTACGCCGTCATAATAGCCGTTTCGGGCGTGGGTTATGAAATTTTTCACCGCTTTGGGAGCCGCTTTTGGAAAAAATCGGATTTTGATATCCCCCATGCTGGTATGCATAATGGCAATTTCCTCGCCTTGTTCCGGCTTTTCAAGCTGGAATCCCACTTTTCCGGAATATGCGTCGGTTACCCTTTTACTGGAACAGCCGGTCATAGGTATCACAAACAACATTGCTGCCATGGCAAGACTCAGAACACATTTCAGCTTCATTTCGGACATCCTCTCAAGTTATTTTGTTAAATTAATCAAGGACAGAAATCTCAATCGATTGGATGGTTACATCCTGTTCAGGCTTATCATTTCGACCAGTTGGGGTATTGGCAATGGCATTCACAACATCCATGCCGTCATATACCTGACCAAAAACAGTATGACGAAAATCAAGCCATGGTGTACCGCCCACCTTATTGTAATTTTGAACAACCGATTCCGGAAACCTTTTGTCCTTAAGGGCAATCTGATCCAGCATCTGCTTGGGGCAGGATGCCAGCTGAACAATAAAGAACTGACTGCCGTTGGTGTTGGGACCGGCATTTGCCATTGACAAAGCGCCGCAGTAATTGCGCAGCTCGACATTCGGCTCGTCCTCGAACGGTTCTCCCCAAATACTTTCACCGCCTGTTCCGTTGCCGAGGGGATCTCCCCCCTGAATCATGAAATCCTGAATCACACGGTGAAAAATGAGTCCGTTGTAATAGCCGTTTTTGGCATGTGTCATGAAGTTCTCGCAGGTTTTTGGTGTTTTGTCTGGGAAAAGCCGAATAGATATATCCCCCATGCTGGTATGCATAACTGCAACGGTATCGCCTTTTGACGGACGGTCAAGCTGGTTCATGAATTTTTCCTCCAATTAATTAAAACTGTGGTGGTATCAGCGTAAAACGCTGTTTGGCTCGATATGGAAACGCAATACAAGTAAATCCAAGCGGATAGGGGCAATTCCATATCGTTGTCACCCTCGGCTCCCTCCCAGAGGGAAGCTGTCGCCCGTGGGCGACTGAGGGAGATACTTTAACTATGAAAGTCATTTTCTAACCACTCCCTCCGGCACTCC
>DHOG01000061.1:23743-43936 GCA_002410715.1 Ruminococcaceae bacterium UBA5396
CTTTTCTCGGCTCCCTCCCAGAGGGAGCTGTCGCCCGTGGCGACTGAGGGAGATATCCCCATATTATTATTCTATCTTTGCCCTTAGTATGCCTTCCCCCACACAACCATATGCTTGGCGGGTTTGCTGCAACATACACATGTGTCGGCTATCCTCTCCTGTTCAAACGGCATACAGCGGCTGGTCACGCCCGCCTGATCTTTCAGTGCGGTTTCACATTCCAACGCCCCGCACCACATTGCCTTGATAAAGCCAGGCTTGTTGTCGGCAAGCTCTTTCAGCTCGCTCATGGAAGCCGCTGAATAGGTCATGGATTCCCGCCGTGCCAGTGCCTTCTGATAGAGACCGTCATGAACGGCTTTCAGCAGCTCGGGCAGCTTGGTTTCCAGCTCGTCCAGTGAAACCACAGTCTTCTCACGGTTATCCCGGCGGACTATGACACACTGGTTATTTTCAATGTCACGGGGTCCCAGCTCCAACCGCAGCGGAACACCCTTCATCTCATGCTCGGCAAATTTCCATCCTGCGGAATTGTCGGAATCGTCCATCTTCACCCGCACAACCGATTTCAGCCTGTCACGCAAAGAGGCGGCGGCATCAAGCACCCCCGGCTTGTGAGGCGCAATAGGAATAACCACCAACTGAGTAGGGGCGACTGCGGGCGGCATCACCAAACCGTTGTCGTCGCCGTGCGTCATGATGATGGCGCCGATGATACGGGTGGACATCCCCCAAGATGTCTGGAAGGGATACTGCAGCGTATTGTCACGCCCTGTGAACTGTATCTCAAACGCACGGGAAAAGCCGTCCCCGAAATAATGGCTGGTGCCGCTTTGCAGCGCCTTGCCGTCATGCATCATGGCTTCGATGGTATAGGTAGCCTCGGCACCTGCAAATTTCTCCTTGTCGGTCTTGCGTCCCTTCAGCACCGGAATGGCAAGGGACTGTTCGCAGAAATCGGCATAAACCTCCAGCATACGTTCGGTCTCTTCCATTGCCTCTTGTGACGTCTCATGCATGGTATGACCTTCCTGCCAGAAAAACTCAGTGGTACGTAGGAATGGGCGGGTGGTCTTTTCCCACCGGACAACCGAACACCACTGGTTATACAGCTTGGGCAGATCGCGGTAGGAATGAATGATATCGTGATAGTGGTCACAGAACAGTGTCTCGGAGGTGGGGCGGACGCAAAGCCGCTCGGGCAATTTTTCCTCACCGCCGTGGGTTACCCACGCAACCTCGGGAGCAAAGCCCTCAACATGATCCTTTTCTTTCTGTAGCAGGCTTTCGGGTATGAACATGGGCAGCATGATATTTTCATGCCCCAGCGCCTTGAAACGTGCATCCAAGTCACTCCGAATATTCTCCCATAGTGCCGTTCCGTATGGACGTACAATCATGCAGCCCCGAACCCCCGAATAATCGACAAGCTCGGCCTTTTTGACCACATCGGTATACCATTTTGCAAAATCTTCATCCATGGGTGTGATGGCTTCCACCATCTTTTTGTTGTCTGCCATAAAACCTCATCCTCTGATCTTATTGAAAACAAAGCGGGGCGCATTATTTCATCCCCGCTTTTGTATTTATATGCTTCTCATATTGTCTTTCAGCTGTGCCTTCGCTGCTTTTTTCGCTTGCCGTTTCTCTTTTCTGGCTTGTGCCTTTTTCTCATCGGTGGCTTTATTAAGAATCACAATCAGACCGAGAATAACCGCCATAACCACAAAAATTCCGACCATTCCCATTAACATCAGTACGAGCGATTCCGTAATATTATGGGGTTTGAATTCTATATCCATTGCTTGACCGGCACTTGCTGCCAACATAATTAAATTCATTATACAGTATCCTTTCGTAAATCAATACCTAGCCTTTTATCAGCATGGGAACAACCGTCAGAATAATACCGCCTGCCACGACCGAACCGATCTGACCAGCAACATTTGCTCCGACGGCATGCATCAGCAGGTGATTCTGATTGTCCTCTTTAAGCGCCATCTTTTGGATGACACGGGCTGACATCGGGAATGCCGAGATACCCGCACCACCGACCATGGGGTTGATTTTCTTGCCTTCGGGCAGGAAGATGTTCATAAACTTTGCAAACAGAACGCCGCCGATGGTATCAAACACGAAGGCAACCAGACCGAGTGACATTATGATAATGGTTCCCCAGGTTACAAACTGATCTGCCTTCATGCTGGAAGCAATGGTTAAGCCAAGCAGGATGGTAATCAGATTGGCAAGGGTTGTCTGTGCAGTCTGAGACAGGCTTTCCAGCTTGAGGCATTCGCGCAGCAGGTTGCCGAACATCAGCATACCGACGAGTGAAACCGACATGGGAGCGACCAGTCCTGCAATGATCATTACAAATATTGGGAAGAGAATGCGTGTGCGGCGTGAAACCGACTGCGGATTGTACGGCATGCGAATCATACGCTCTTTTTTTGATGTAACCAGCTTGATGGCAAAGGGCTGAATAATTGGCACCAAAGCCATATAAGAATAAGCCGCAACCGCAATCGCACCCATATAATTTGATTTAAACACCTGTGAAACCAGAATTGCGGTAGGTCCGTCAGCAGCGCCGATTACGCCAATGGCAGCCGCATCCTTAAAGTTCGGAAACATGAATGAAGCAACAAGAACGGTCAAAAATATGCCGAACTGAGCAGCTGCGCCAAATAGCAGCATTTTTGGATTGGAAAGCAACGGTCCAAAATCAATCATTGCGCCAATACCGATAAACAAGAGAAGCGGCATGGCTTCGGATGCATGAATCCCAACCTTAAACAACCAGTCAATAATACCCGGCACGCTTCCAAGAACTTCATTTTGTTGATCAATCGCTCCTGAAAAAGGTAGATTAACAAGAATGGCACCAAATCCCATCGGCATCAGCAATGCCGGTTCAAAATCCTTAACCAGCGCAAGATAAATAAGCAATCCGCCGATTAACAACATAACGAGATTTTTCCATCCCTCTTCAGTAAAGAAAAATGCCACGCCGTTGTACAAAAAACTAAACTGCTCTAAAATATCCAACCTAGACTCTCCTTTAATTTGCGATTTGGAAATTCGGGAGGGCTTGTCCTCCCTATGTATAAAGCATCTTTTCAAGGGTGCCTTACGCATATCTCCCCATTTTATTAAATATAACTATTGTTCTATTATATAGAATGCAACTTTATATTTCAACTGATATCAACTGAAATTTTATAATTTCTCAACTGGAACTTTCAATTATTATGGTGCTTTTACAGAATCTCTACTCTTTCCTGTAGGGCAAGGCTTCTACTCTTGCCGCCAAAAAGAACGAGATTAACAAAAATAGGGCACTTTCATATCCTGATCCCCTTCAACTTTTCCCATAAAGTAGAAAATTGTTGACATTTAAGTGTTTCGGTGGTAAATTAATGCTGTATTTAACAGAAAGTTCATCCCAAAAACAATGAACATCCCCCGCAGCAAGCAACCCGCAAGCAAGCTGCGGGGGATGTTCGTAAATAAAAAAGGAAAGGGATAGAAAATGAAAAAACGAATTTTGGCATTTCTGTTATCAGTATGTTTGCTTTTTGTCTTTTTGCCGGCGGGCATTGTTTTTGCAGCGGAGGATACCATATTAAACTTTTGCGACATAGATTTCACCACCGAGGCTTGGGTATATGATGAGGAACTGGATGAATATGTTTTTGAACCTATGGCAGAAACATGGGTGAAAGGCACAGAGGACTATCGGGGTAAAACAAACTATATTATGAGCACCAACTCTGATAAGGAAAATGGTGATTTCTTGGTGTTTAACAACACCACTTACGCAATAAGCTTCACAATGCCTTACACAGGACTTCTGAAGTTTAAGGCATCGGTTAGCAGCGAAGTATGGTGGGATTACTTAACGGTCGAAACGGACATGGGAGAACTATATTCTACAAAGGATATATACGATGATGATTGGAATGAAACTCCTTGGATTGATGTTTCACTGATGGTCCGTAAAGACGATAAAATCTATATCGGTTACAGTAAGGATTCTAGTGTTTCAAATGGCGAAGACCGCGCCTATCTTGCCGACATCACCTTAGAGGATTTGGGTAATGTTTTTTCCTATGAGATTGCAGATACAGGCTGGTATGATGAAGAGGAAACGGAGTTTGAAATTTCAACCAAGGAGGAGCTTTGCGGCTTCTCAAAGCTTGTCAACCAAGGGGTGACATTTAAGGATTGTGAAATTTCGCTTGCAAATGACATTGATATGTCGGGAATTATTTGGGATCCGGCAGGTCAGTATAATTTTGACTTGTACGGTTTCTCTTATGCTGATTTATCCAGCGACATTACAATCTTTGGTATGAAATCTCATTTCGAGGGCGCGTTTGACGGTCAGGGAAATACCATCAGTAACCTAACATGCAAATATTCCTATCCTTACAGCACCTATATTGGCTTTATTGGTATGAATTTTGGGAGTATTACAGACTTAGAGCTTGTGGATCCCATTATCGGTGACGGACAGACTGCCAAATCTGCCGGCGCTGTCGCAGGGTATAACGGGGGACATATTCAAAGATGCGTAGTTACAGGCGGAAAAATAGATATAAAATGGGATAAATATTTAATGGCTTATGCCGGCGGACTTGTGGGCACCAACGGATATGCATTCTCTTCTGATTTTATTGAACTTTTAAATTATGAAGGCGGCACAATTCTTGAATGTTATTCTGAGGCGGATGTGCAGGTTGAATATGACCGCAGCGGATATTTCGGAGGGCCGGATTATGAATTAGAAGTGTATCTTTCCATTGCCGGAGGGCTTTTGGGTGCAACCTATGGGGGCTTGGTGGCAGACTGCTATGCAACCGGTGATGTGCATGCAATTGCCACAGCTCCCCAAGGAGATGACGAAGAGCCGGTGCCTGTCGACACCTTTGCTATATCCGGTGGATTTTTAGGCATGGTACTCTCAGCGCTTCCTGAAATGGGCAAGGCTCGCGCGATGCCGGAAGAGCCCGAAGATCCTGTCGTCACCACCGTTACAAACTGTTATGCAACCGGGGCTGTAACAGTAGAGGGCCCTACACCGGCAAGAAGTCTTAACGCAGGATTTTTAGGCTTTGCCCGCGACATGGCTCCTGCAGAGCCTTCTTATCGCATTGTTATTGAAAACAGCTATTTTGATGAAGAGGCCACAGGAAGAGAAAACGGCTTTAAAAAGCAAGCTTCGTTTGACGGAGTTACAGGCAAATCATCGGCTGATATGAAAAAGCAAGGTACCTTTGCCGATTGGGACTTTGAAGAAGTATGGAGCATAGACAGCTCAGTCAATAACGGATACCCGATTCTAACAGATCTGGGCGTAGGCCGGCAATTCACAGTGACTTTCAAAGACCATAACGATACCGTTCTTAAAACAGAAACTGTCTATCGCGGCAATTCTGCCACTGCACCATCTTCTCCCACAAGAGAGGGATATGTTTTCTCAGAATGGGATAAAGCCTTCAACGCTGTTACAGAAGATATAACCGTAAATGCTGTCTATCGCAGAAGCAAGCTTGCAAAAGGCGATATCATCATTGAAGGGGTTGATGGTGCCAGCTTTGATAAAAACACCACTCTTTCACAGGAGAATATTACAGACACCCTTACAAGCGCTGATAAAAATAACTACAATATTAAAATCCACGCGCTGCAGGACGGCAAAGAGCTGTTAGACCTTTACAATATACGTCTTATGCTGAACGATACGCCTGTGCAACCCGATGGCAGTGTACGGGTAAGGATAAAGCTAAGCGAACAGCAGTTGGCGTTCAGCGACCTGCAAATTATTTATATTGACGATTCGGGTAATCTCACAATTATACCCAGTACAGTAGAGGATGGGTATATATCCTTTATTGTCAGCCACTTTTCAAAATACGGAATTATAGGAACGCCTCAGGCGAAACAGGATACCACACAGACAACACGGACTACACAGAAGAAACAGGTGGATACAGGCAACAGTATTCCCGCCGTGCCAATTCTACTGCTCGTTGCAATGATACCCATTGTTTTGGTTTCAATGAAAAGAAAGCACCCCGTCTCGGCAGAGTATATTTCCTAAAATATATTCAAGCTACAAAAATCAGACCATTCTTTATTGTCTTGAATCTGGGTAAGCACAGATCCTGAATCACGAACAGAACTAATATGAGGGCAGAGAGCCGTTTTGGCTCTCTGCCCTCATATTTTAACCGTACATCAATTTATTTTGGATTGTGTTATTGAATTTGACATGGATAAGACACATAAAACCAGGCCAAGAGATTAGGGACAAATAACTTCCCCTTCACACACACCCTCATAATTTCCCGTAATACCCACCGATACAATTTCGCCCGGCGATAATGTTTTACCCTTTGCATTGATTCGTACCGGAATGTACTGGGGGGTATAGCCTTCAAAGTGTCCGTCTTCTACCCCTGTTTCAATCAATACCTCCACGGTTCTGCCCTTCCACAAATCAAGATACGCGTCCCGCGAGATTTCGCAAACCTCGGACATCCGTCGGCTTCTGTGCGTTTTTTCGGCACCGGCAACCTGTCTGGAAGCCTTGGCAGCCGGTGTTCCAGGTCGTGGCGAATAGGCGAATATATGAACACGTGAAAACCCCATTTGCTGCACCAATCCGAGAGATTCCTCGAATTCCCGCTGGTCCTCCCCCGGAAACCCTACCATCACATCGGTTGTAATGGCACAATCGGGAAAATGTCGCCGCAGATTCTCACAGACAGCGGCGTATTCATCAGGGGTATAATGACGGTTCATGCGGCGTAGGGTGTCGGCACAGCCGCTTTGGAGAGACAGATGAAACTGGGGGCATAATTGGTCCAGCGCAGCCAGCCGCTCGATTACCTCTGGCGTCATTAAATCAGGTTCCAGCGAACCCAGCCTGACCCGGCGGATTCCGGAAATCGAACAGGCAAGCTCTGCAGCATCACAGACCGATCCGTTCCATTCCTGCCCATAGGCAGTGAGGTTGATACCCACAAGCACAATTTCCGAGTATCCTCGGTCAGCCAGCGATTCAAGCTCTGTACGCAGCTCATCAAGCGGCTTGGAGCGGACACGTCCCCGGGCATAGGGGATGATACAGTAGGAGCAGAAACGGTTGCATCCATCCTCAATCTTCACAAACGCCCTCGTCCTGCCCTGAAATTCATCGATTGACAGTGACTCGAATTTGTCATTGTGTCCGGTTATTTCAACAATACGCTGCCCCAGCGTTAAAAAGCGATGAATCTGCCGGGGAAGCTCCTTTCGAGATGCGTTGCCCAAAACGATATCGGCTTGGGTGAACCGGTCGGCAATTTCGGGAAATGCTTGCGGCATACATCCCGTCAATACCAATATGGCAGCCGGATGGCTACGCCGCATTCTCCGCAGCAGCTGCCGCAGTTTTCGATCGCTTTCCCCTGTTACGGTACAGGAATTAATCACAATCGCGAGCCCGTCATCGGAAATTTGGGTGTCGGCATGGTATTCGTCGGTATGCCAGCCCTCATTTTCCATAATTCTGCGCATGGCTTGGGTTTCGTATTGATTCACCTTGCATCCTAGTGTATGAAACAAAACATTCATGTTAAAAATCGCTTTCCCCTTGTTGGTATAAAATTCAGTTAAAGGCAAGGAGCGCCCCCCTTGCCTTATGTATATTGGTGTTTATTATATCCGCAACCCTGTTGTTTTACCAAACCGGATAAACCAAACGGTGACTGCTGGATTGGGTGATGCTGTAATAATGACTGAGTATCTGCCTATAATCCCATTTGGCATACTGTGCATAGTTGGCAGCGCCCCACTGGCTGAGCCCAACGCCATGCCCATGCCCTTTAACACTGAACGTCAGGGTATCCTTAGTGGATGAAACGACTTCAAAGGCGTGCGAACGCAACTCAGTTGAACCCGAACCCACCGCCAAGCGCATTTGATTCCCCGTTATATATGTTTTAACCCCGTCTTTGAAATAATATGCGTTGGTTTGTGTCACATATAGTCCGTTTTTGTCGTAATTGCGTACATAAAAAGGCGTTTTTCCATCCTCAAACTGAATGTCACCATATTTTATTTCCAGCTTAGTCTTAAGTTCGTTCATTGATATCTGATAAGTGGATATCCATCCGGCTTTCTCCGGCATATAGGACTCGTTTTCATAGAAGCTATGTACACTCCGGAGATGGGGTAAATTTGCCCAGTTCACCTCATGGTTGTTGGCGGTAAATCCGGCTGACGAACTGAAATAAGGGGTGTATATCGGTGAACTGTTGGAAAGCAGCTTGATTCCCACCACTTCCCCAACTGCAGTATGTATTTTTTTATCGTTTGGGTCGCTTAAATCAATCTGCTTAAGCCCGACCGAATACGGTGATTTGGTCTTATTTTCATGCAAAATGTATGTATAGGCTGCGATTGCCTGTGCCTTTTGCGCCGCAAGGTCATTTGCCATCATGTCCTTATCACCAATTTCCGTTTTTACAACCCGGGCAAGCAGCATTTGAAGTTCAGCTTTATTTTTGGGCTGGATAACCTCGCTGCCGCTTATCACCTTGCAATCGGCAAGAAACTCGGATTCCGGAGATGATCCTGCCAAAACCGGGGGCGCCTCAAGCACAGGAGGCACAGAAGGCTGGGTTGACGATGTTGGCGTAGTGCTTGTAGTGGAATTGGTTTGACTAGGCTCAGGCTCGGTTGTACCTTCGGTTTTGGTGGTGCTTGTAGTGGTCACAGATTTTCCGGATGTCTTTGGGACGGTAGAGCTTGCATCGGTTGTACTGGTGTCTGTGGTCTGTGTAGTGACATCCGAGGTTGTTGTCTGCAAAAGAGTAGATGTGGTGTAAGTATTTGCGGCACTTGCTCTGGTAGTGTGCTTCCATTCCGGTGGCATAACAGCCGACTTGTTATAGGTTGCACTGGACAAATCCACAGACTCGGATTCACCGGGACGCAGCTTTCTTGCCGCTACAACCAGTCGGGCGCCAACGTAACCCGCAACATCTTCAAAATTAGTTGATAAAAGGAGAAGGGAATCTCCTTCCTGGACTTCCACCTGCCCCGGCGGCAGGTTATACAAGGAGCGGGTTTTCAGCTCCCCTGCAAAGCTCAAAAATTCGTATTCATCTGTAAATACCGAACGGGTATAATCAAAAGCGTGGTTTTGGTTGTCCGGCTTGGTCAATGCCATAACCGAAAATATTTTCCACTTTGCACTTTCAAAAATCGTGTTCATCTCAATAATCGGATGTTCACCAAGAAAATCAAGATTGTTGTAATACAGGGTAAGATCGGAAAACATCTGCCCGTCGCCTGTATTATTGCCATAGATCACCATCGAGCGGTTGATGGATGATGGAGATATAAGGGCTGTATTTTTATAGAAATAGGGAACGCCGTAATGAGAAACCTGACGATTGTAGTTTCTGTTTTTGTAGTAAGCATCGCCGTTGTCCTGCATAATCGGATAATTTATGCTTGTATCATCAATTTTCACCCACCCCCGCACATCGGGATTGCGGGCATACAGTGCATAAAACCGTTTCAGCATCCCCTCGGGGTAGTCGATACCACTATCCGTTTGGATGACAGGGTCGCTGGAATCGTATAAACTCTCAAGGTCGCGAAACAATGATTTATTTTTCAGCGGCTGAAAAATCTGCAGATAAACAAACGATAACAACACGCCGAATAAGAACAGAACCGATAGCATCAGCGCGGATTTTATGACGATATCCACCCGACTGTCGCCTTTCCACGGCAATATGTGCTGCAGGATTGTACGTTTTTTTACCGGCACACTGCTATGCGGAATGAAAGGCGGGACAGTCTTCTGCGGCTCAATAATTTCTCCGCCCGCCATAACCATGGGCAACGCTTCAAGATATCGCCGAACCAAATCTAATGCGTGGGATGTGGCCAATGCGCGAATGGAATCACGGTCAGGCGGTCCTTCAGAAGCATCCAGCGTATCAATCGAGATTTTTTTCACCCATACCCGTTTTTCGTCAGCCAACGCAATATAAACGGTGCCAACCGGCTTGTCCTCGCTTGTATCCGGGCCGGCGACGCCGGTGATGCCGACACCGAGTGCCGCCTTGCCGACACGACGGGCACCTGCCGCCATGGCTCCCGCGACTTCCGGACTAACCGTTCCAAATTTTTCAATCATCTCTTTTGGAACACCTAATACACTCTGCTTGATTTCAGGCGAATATGCGGCAATTCCGCATTCAAAAACAGCCGAAACACCCGTCACCTCGGTTAACCTGCTTGAAAGCAGACCGGCGGTACAGGATTCGGAGGTGGCGATTTTCATGTCCTTATCAAGCAGTAGTGCTACAACGGCTTTTTGCAGGCTGCCTATATCAACACCGTAAACATTCACGCCAAGCCTTTGCTTGATTTCTTCAACAACCGGCTCGCATAATGCAAACGCCGCACGACGGTCGGCGGCATGGGCAGTTACCCGGAGGATAGCTTCCCCGTCTTTTGCATAGGAGGTGACGTTGGGATTAGCTTCGGACATTAGGTCGGCCAGCCTTTCGGTCAAAACGGCTTCAGACATACCAAATACGCCCACCATTCGGGATACAATGGTTCCGTCGGTCAGAATTGTAAGATAGGGTGCGACATAATCGCTGAACATTGGCATCAGCTCACTCAGCGTTCCAGGCAGTATCAAAACGTGCTGTTCGTAACGCGAAACAACACATCCGGGGGCACTACCGTGGTCATTGGGAAAAACGGTGCAGCCACGAGGCAACATTGCCATACACTGCATATCAGACGACAATTCCCTGTTTGTATTCCGATAAAACTCCTGTATCCGTTCCCAGCTGTCTTGATGAAGCTCCAGAGGGGCACCGAGCACCTCCGATACAGCACTATGTATCGGGCAGTCGGCATTCTTATTTTCACCCATTATAACCACCAGTTCGTTTTTGCTCAGAGCAAGACGAATCGCCTCACGCAGACCGACAGGATTACAGCCCTGGGTCGTAAGGTGGGTTAGGGATATTCCGAACGCCTCCAGCTCATGCTTTAAGAACTGGTCGGCTGAACCGGTAGAATTGACCGAGATAATTTCCGCGTTCATATAAACCATGCCTTTCCGTGCCCTGATCAACTTACATTAACCAACAGACAGGCACAAACAGCAGAATCCTTTTATGTTGTAATCATAACCATGCGTTAAACGCTTGTAATGGTTGAATACCGTTTAAATATCTTATCGTAGGTGCGGATTCTATATCCGCCCGTTTATATGCATCTCTCATGCGGACAAATATGGAATCTGTCCCTACAGCACAAACATGACGATTATGCGTACATCCCCGGACTGAGGGAGCCTTCTTTACTATGAAAATCATTTTCTAACCACTGATCGTTTGTTGGAGTGACGGTCTTTGCCACCGCTTTATCGGATAGAGTGTCGGCGTATGCCCTTAACCGCTTCTTCAATCAGCCTGTCAGCATCAAGGGCAGCTTCAGCTTCAATCACTTTATCAAGCTTGGGCCTTGTTCTGGGGTGACGGGGTGTAAAGATGGTGCAGCAGTCCTCATACGGCTGAATCGAAATGTCAAAGGTGTCAATTTTGCGTGATATCTGAATAATCTCATCCTTATCCATGCCGACCAAAGGTCTCAAAACCGGCAAGCCGGCAGCTGCATCTGTACAGGCGATTGCCGGGAGTGTTTGGCTTGCAACCTGACCCACGCTTTCGCCGGTAATCAAGGCGCCGCATTCCATCCTTTCACCGAGTATGGTTGAAATACGCATCATAAAGCGGCGCATGATGATGGTAAACAAATCCTCAGGACAATTCCGTTCGATTTCTTCCTGGATTTTGGTAAACGGCACAAGATACAGCTCCATACGCCCCGAGTAATTCGAAACCTGCTCAAGAAGTGAAATCACCTTAAGCTCTGCCCGCTCGCTTGTATACGGCGGAGAAACAAAATGAATACAGCTTAGCGATATGCCCCGCTTGGCCATCATGTAACCCGCAACCGGGGAATCAATCCCGCCCGAAATCAGCAGAGCGGCATGTCCGCCCGAACCGACAGGCATCCCGCCTGCACCGCTTTTTTGGCGGGCATGGATATACGCACCGAAATCCCGAATTTCTATATATACATAAGCGTCGGGGTTGTGAACGTCAACCTTGAGATGGGGAAAACGCCCCAACAGGTATTCTCCCGCCTGCCCACAAATTTCGGGAGATTTCAGTGCAAAAGATTTGTCGCTGCGCTTTGCCTCCACCTTGAAGGTGCGGGCTGCCTGCAGCTCGTCGCCCAAAAAGTCGGCGGCTGCTTCCAGTATGTCATCCATATTTTTGGGGGCAACCCTCGCAAGGGAATATGCAGAGATACCAAACACCTGTGAAACCCTTTTCGCGGCCTCTTCCATATCCATTCCGTCTTTGACCGGCTCTGCATAGATGGTAGACTGTGCCTTGCGTATTCTAAACTCACCCAGCCCCGACAGCCTGTGACGCAGATTTTTGATAAGAATGGCTTCAAAAGTGCCCCTGTTCAGACCTTTCAGTGCCAGTTCTCCGGTTTTAATCAGTAAAATTTCATGGGGTATGGCGGAATTCATGGTGTTCATGCCTTTCAACGTTTGGTTTTTAATCATGCTAATTATCGGAATCAGGCGGTTCGGTCGAATCGGTAGGTTCGGTCGAATCGGTAGTCGTAGTAGTTGCCGGTTGGGTGGTTGTAGTGGTAGTAGTTTCATCGCCGGACGAGCTTCCGGAGGAGGTTGTGGTTGAAGTTGTTTCACCGTCGGATGTACTTCCGGAGGAGGTTGTAGTGGTTTCGCCGTCCGTGCCCGATCCCTTGGTAGTAGTGGTTGTTTTTGTTGTTCCCGAAGCTGTTGTATCACCGGTCGACGGTATTGTGGTATTCGTGCCGGGTGCGGGGGTGGTACCCGGAGAATTATCTCTTGTCCATGTATAGGTTGTCGGCATGGTTGTATCTCCGTAGCTAACGGTTGTTGTCGTCTTTACACCCGGAATTGTATATCCGCCGGTGTAATATTTATGGGGCGTTTTTTTCTGGTTTACATACCAAGCATAAGGCATGATTACATTCTTATTTTTCACAATATCCGATTCACGAACGGCAACCGTCTCGCCATCACCAACCTTGCGTGCCACAACCACACATCGGCCTTCCTTAAATTTAGCCGCACTGTCTGCAGTACAGGTGGACAGAATCAACAGCTCGTCATCGGCCCCTACATCAACGCCGTTAAAATCATAGACCGAGCGGGCGCGGATGTTCGCAATAAACTCCAAGTAATCCTGATCATCGGAAAACCTTGTGCGAAGATAATCAAAATAAGGACCGTCCTTTTCCCGGGTACTCAGCAGCATTACCGAGAAAACCTGATACTGCCCGCGCTCGTAAAGCGTATCAAGAGAAATCAGCGGAGCGGAACGCATATAACTCAAATTGTTCAGGAACTTGTTGAGGGGGGAAAGCATCTGACCGCTTGCCATGTTATGCCCGTAGACAATCAGCACACGGTTGGTGGATTCAGGCGACTCAAGATCAGTACGCTCATCAAAGAACAGCGCACCATTCTTATTGTTCGTCTTCTGGAAATCACGCGTTAGATAATACTTATTATCCCCTGAAAACATGACCGGATAGTTAATGTTCAGCCATTTTCTGTTGACATCGGTATATCTCATCCAGCCGCGTATCTGGTTATTCTTTGCGTAGAGCGCTTTAAAAGTATCCATAATGCCATCGGGATAGTTCCCTTCCGGAAAATCTGCGGGCGGCTCTGCCGGATTATTGGGATCATACAATTCTTCAATGCTGTTATACAGATTGGCATTCTTCATCGGAATAATAACCATATCATTGATGATATAAGTAAGAGACACAATCAACGTGATAAGTGCAACAATAAAAATACACTTGCGGACAATTTCAAGCGGGGGGTCGCCGCGCTTTGGCACAAACCCGCTAATCATATAAATGAATCTATCCTTCACGCCCCCGAATCGGGCATGCCCCTCCGATATGCTCTCATCCGCTTCAGAATCAAGCTCGCGGCCTTCAAGCTGCGAGTCCTCTAACCCCCAGCCGGCAACCGAACCGAGCGAACGCATCGGCATTGCTTGATCTGAAGATGCCTCTGTCGGGACAGCGGTGCTTCCCTCGATATTGTCCGAGCTTTCATTTAATAAATCAGACTCGATCTGTGATAATCCTAACCCCGCGCGAGCCTGTGCGACTATCCGCAGGGTGTCGGGCGTATCGCCCTCAAGGTGTGTCAGACGCACGTCCAGTAGCTCTTTCTTCTTATCTGACATTTCAAACTCCTGCCTTTCAACTGAGTCATCGGTCAATCGCCTGTGTGTTGTTTGTTATGCTATACGCACCGGCATACCCGTCCCGTTATAAAACCGTCCATCTGTATTTCATTCATGGGCTGCAAGGGATACCCACCCATCAACTGAATTTAACGCCGTACCAAAGAAGCAGACGCTTCTTTCAATGCACCCAAAAAAGAATCCACATCATCCAATGTGTTTGTATGAGAAAAGCTGATACGCAGCGCAGAATCAATCACCCGTTCGGGCAGCCCCAGTGCCGTCAGGACAGGGCTTCTTTTCCCCTTGGAGCAGGCTGACCCGCTCGAGATATATACGCCACGCTGTGCCAGAAAATGAAGCATGGTTTCGCTTTTGATACCGGGTACCGAAATATTTACAATATAGGACACGGCGTTATCGGGAGAGAGCCAGACAACATCATCCATATCGGCAAGCCCGGCCCCAAGTCTTTCCCGCAGCGAGTTATAAAGCCGCTGTTGCGCATCCAGCGGAGGCATGGCCTGTGCTGCCGCGCCGAATGCGACAATAAGAGGTACCGCTTCGGTTCCCGCCCGCATTCCCCGCTCGTGCTCGCCGCCGAAAGTGCGGGGCAGTATCCGCACGCCCTTTTTGATATATAAAGCGCCGCATCCCTTGGGACCATGAATTTTATGCGCGCTGGTCGACATGAAATCTATATCCAGCCTGTCAGCCCGCAAAGGCAGCTTCCCCGCCGCCTGAATGGCATCACAGTGTATCAATGCCTGTGGGGCGGCACGGCGGACAGCCGGAATAATTTTATCAATTGGAAAGTGCGAACCATTCTCGTTGTTGACATACATAATGCTGACCAGCACCGTATCTTCCCTGCAGGCCTCGGCAACCTGCGCAGGCGTGATGACGCCGCCTTCGGGAACCAGACGGGTAATTTCATATCCCTGCCGCTCCAGCTCCTTGAATGATGCCACAACCGAAGAATGCTCAACTGCGGAGGTTATGATGTGCCGTCCGGCGCGTTTTTTCGATTGGGCGGCGCCGAATATTGCAAGATTATTGGCTTCGGTTCCTCCCGAAGTGAAAATAAGCTGATCGGGATGGCATCCCATAAGGTCAGCAACTTGCTTGCGGGCAGTGTTCACCATCTGTTCCGCCCGAGTTCCGAGTGAATGCAATGAGGATGGATTGCCGAAATGTACGGTCATCATCTCCAATGCCTTTTCTGCCGCCTCAGGACATACCTGCGTTGTAGCTGCATTATCAAGATACACAAGTTTCAACCGCCAAAAACCTCCAAAGATACAGATTCAGCACCTTATTATATAACATTATTGCCAATGTTACAACCGTCTATTTATGTCAATGCTGTAAACTGTAAACATTAACGGAATTCATGGCGCTGCATTCTAAGCAAATCAGCAAATTAAAATCCATTATCCTATAAACCTGCCGTTCCTGACAGGATTTACATTATTAACAATATGGTATATAATATATATAATTTAAGAAATAAAAATTCAGCGAAAGGATGTATACACAATGGGACATATGATACGATCATTTCTTAAATTGATCGGAACAGTGCTGTTCATCTCAACTGCGGTTTGCCTTGCATATCGCGTAATAACAGGTCGAATGCCAGATGTGAAAAAGCATCCACTTGTTGAGGACTTTGATATATGACCCGCTTTATGTTAACCCGATATAACAGAAGCCCTGCGATTGTAGAGGACGGGTTCTCCGTCCCGTTTCAAAGCCGGCTATCAGTTAACCCATGGCATTGTACGCCAACCATGCCACAACATAAAAGGACTGCCTGCGATGTTCCGCAAGCAGTCCTTTCTCAATCGTATCTCATTTATAAGTGCCAATCGTGCCAAAATCGTACGTCTTGCCATACGAGGGGTTATCCGACACAAATTGGATAAACACCGGAGCGCTGTCCAGAACAGGATAACGCTCAAACAAAAACCTGTCTGCCTGCCGTAACGCCTGCAGCGCATTTGGCATCTCGCTGTAAAAAGCTTCACTGCGCATTTTTGAACTTAATTCATAGCCGTTTATATCCACCTGAACACTGCCCGACAGGACATAGCCGCGTTTGGCTTTCTGCCACTCCAGCCTTACTTCTTGCCGCATTTCGTTTATCTGATCTTCGACATATTCTCCGGCAATGAAAACAAACAACTGTCCGGTGGTATCCGAATGTGTAATTGTATATTTTCGCCCCGGAACAGGTTGGTACGGCTGAATTTTGTCTCGGTACTGCGCAAAAATCCGATTGGGGCTCAGCTCACTCAAACTCGTCACCTTCTTCACAATTCCTCATATCATACTATGCGGTAACAGAGCCGAGCGTTCATATCTCCATATTCAATTGCATGTCGCCGATTCAACTACCAAACCGCCTCATGCAGCGTCTTCCCCACAGCGACGTTAATTAAAGGTATGGGAAAGGATCTCATTGGGTGAAGAAGCACCATGTACCATTATCTACCATTTCAACGCGCACGTATTGACAACCCGATTGAGCCGTGCTATAATAACCCGCGTTCCAAAAGAATAGCCTGCGGCTTTAGCTCATCTGGTAGANNGGTAGAGCAGAGGACTGAAAATCCTCGTGTCGTTGGTTCGATTCCGACCGGAGGCACCACATACTGATTGCGAAGCAATCAGTTTAGCAATTTCAAACGCGGCTTTGTCACGTTGAAATATGCGATGGGGAGTTACACTCCCGCCAACAGGTTTATCCTGTTGATATTTGCGGCTTTAGCTCATCTGGTAGAGCGCAACCTTGCCAAGGTTGAGGTAGCGAGTTCGAGCCTCGTAAGCCGCTCCATTCTTAATAAGAAGTCGATTGAATGTTATCGGCTTCTTATTTGTTTTTATGGCGTGATTGCGGTATGCGTTAACGGAACGTTGAGGACAGCTCTCCCGCAAATGGACATATAGCCCCCTTGTTCAATGGCAAGTCAGCAATTGAAAGCAGCATCAAGCAAAAGAATAAAACTATAGAATATAATTCTCTGATCAATTTTATTAATGCAGACATCCTCAATATAAGACACTGCAATAACCGGCGTGCCGTTCGTTCTTTTTGTTTCTCTATTTCAATGTATTCAGATAATCAACACTCATTTTTGCACATTCCAAAGACGTTTTCCCCATACTCGGGCTGTCCTGCTCAACAATCACCCAACCTGCTCCGGCTTCTTCCGCAACTTCCAGAATCATCGGGAAATTCTGAACACCGTATCCATTGGGCCGGAATTCAAATTTTTCAGCTTCTTCTTCATCTTTGGATGGTGATACACCAATCAATTCATAAAGCTGTTGAGGTTTTTTACCGGGCATTACAAAATCTTTGAGATGGACAACCGGTGCACGACCTTTATATTTTCGTATGTACGACGCAGGATCTTCGCCTGCAACATTTACCCAGCAGGTATCAATCTCGGTTTGCAGATAATCCGAGGAAATGCCCTGATACATCAAATCAAGTGCATATTCATCGCCAATCTTTACAAACTCAAAGTCATGGTTATGGTAAAGGAGGGTCATTCCCTGTTTGTTTGCTTCCTCACCCACCGTCTTGATGTCGATTAATGTCTGCTCGTAATTCTCATTTCCCGGACGGCGGTCCTCTGCCAGCCACGGAATCACAACATATCGGCAGCCGATTGTCTTATAGGCATTGACAACTCCGGATATATCTTCCAGAAATGTATCAAGCGGAACATGAGCGCTGACAGGAACCAAGCCTACCTCGTCAAGAATGGATTTGATTTCTTGGGGTTCTTGTCCGTATAGACCTGCAAACTCTACGCCCTCATAACCCATTTCCTTTACCTTTTTGAGGGTTTCAGAAAAATTCTTCTCCGCAAAATCGCGAACCGAGTACAGCTGGAAACCTACCTTCATGCCTTTTAACATTCTGCATCCTCCCTTATAATCTGGTTTAATGGTTACATCCCACTATACACCATGTAATAAGAATTCTGTATACTTTTTAAGTATAAACTTTCGTCAATATGTGTGTCAATAAACTAATCCACCCTATTTACTCAACTTTTAAGACTGAGTCAATTGGCGATACTAAAAAGGATTCTTGGTTTGTGAGCCAAGAATCCTTTTTAGTATTATATTATCGCATGATCTACTCAATCAGCGCAGAAACCCCATCACATTCTCCTTCAAAAAACCAGAATACAGCACGCACGCCGGGTGGAAGCAGGTTCCATATCCGTCCCGCCCACTTTTCTGTCGATTCGGTTATATCCAGCGTCTGCTTACGCCCCAGTATATTTGCCTTGACCTGCTCCTCGGCGGCATAAACATCGATGCGCAGACTTCCGTATCCAAAGCCCATTTTCCTACTGTTATAATCTGCAATCATAAAGCCGGCACACATGAATAAAATACAGAAGGTCGTAAAGGCGCTGACAAATAAGATACGCAGACGCGAATGTCTAGTTTTTTTATTTGACATCTAAAGAACATGTCCTTTCAGGAGATTTGCTATTTTCACCATCATAAATAATATTTCATTTCTTCAGTGAATTAAGTACCTGTGCTAATGTTTTTCCCAGTATCTCACCGGAATATACCGCTTCGCTTACAGTATTTGCCTCGGAACCCACTTCAATCAGCAGGGAACCATGCGTTAAATGCTGATTATAGCGGCTGTCAACCATATAAAGCGGGCGCATGATGCCGCTATATTGTGTATGAAGCGAGCTTTGCAGACGAAGCGCAAACCGCAAATTTTGAACCCAGCTCGGGTGAGGCGCGGTTTTGGAGTCACATACACTGGCAATGATCATCATCTGCGCCGCTTTTCGGCCATTTATGGATATAGTAGGCTTCACTTTTTGGGGAGGCTGACCAATCGCATCCCTGTGCAGATCAATTACTACGCTGATTGATGGATATTGCTTGAGTATTTTTTTTACTGTTTGTTCCGAACGCTCGTATGCGCCGGTGTACTTGGGTGAGTCATGCAACGTCACGTCATGTATAACTCCGATGCCGGCTGCCCGAAGCTGTTCTGAAACCGACTCACCAACAGCTACCACGCTTCGGGTCTCATCTTTTGTGCGGGCAGAATCGTTTGCATTATAATAGCCTGCATAATAGGTCATATAGGATTCGGTTGTATGTGTATGCATAATCAAAACTTGGGGATCCGATGAATCCGTAATCTTGATTGCCGGAGGAATTTTAATCTCTTTGGCAATGTCTATGGTACGGCTGCTGATGTTCTTGATTGCCACCCCTTGTACAAAGCCGGTGCCGGGATCAAATTTCTGTTCCACAATCTTTCCGCCATCCCCAGCTTCAGCCGGCACAACTCCCGAAGAAATTAACGATGAGGATCCCAGCTCGCCCGATGTTTGCATACCACCCCCCGGCGTATAGGACAGCCCCCCAGAATCGCCCAAATCATAATTGTTGTTTCCGCCGGGCGCAGGGATACGCTCAAGCCGCTCATTAAGCGCCTGCACTCCCCCTTCCGGCTGCATAATTCCTACCGAAAGCATAGCCAACCCGCGTCCGAAATCAAGTATCTCTCCCCCGGAAGCACCGCCTACAACCATAACAATAGATCCTGTAAGGGTTATTGCCGCAATTGTAATACGTACCTTTCCAATGAATGACTGTTTACGCACCCGGCTTGTTTGATTATTTTTTTCTTCCTGCATATACATCACCGCTATCAGCCTATGCGGGGGAAAAAATGAATATGCCTTTTCATTCGGTACGAATCAATATAAAAATAAGCCAAGATTACCAGCAAGCATCTCAAGATGCACTAAAAGTTTTTTCA
>DHOG01000193.1 GCA_002410715.1 Ruminococcaceae bacterium UBA5396
GCTTGTAAGGCAGGTGCTCTCCCAGCTGAGCTATGCTCCCAAGTGTCCGCCGTGTTTCAGCGACGGAGTCTATAATACAATATTCAGCCGCAATTGTCAATATATAAAGACGCAATTTTTAAAGTTTTTAAGAGGGTTGTCGATATCTGTCAAAGCCGAATCAGTCATTTGATTGATTCTTTATTAAAACCTCTAAATCATCACCTTTAAAATGGTAAGCATGGTTACAAAAATGGCAGGTTACTTCTGTCATTCCATGTTCATCCGGCAGCTTACGGATTTCCTCCGGCTGCATTGAAGATAAAGCGCGCTCAATTCTATTACGTGAGCAACTGCATTTGTATTCAGGCTGGTATTCGTCCATAATTTCATATTCGAAACCGTCAAGTGCTTTGCCTAGGATATCAGTAACCGACATTCCGCTATCCAGCATAGAGGTCATTGACGGAAGTGAAGCAGTATTCCTTTCGAGACGGTCAATCACATTCTCAGGGCAAAACGGAAGAAGTTGAATCAGCAGACCCCCAGCCACTCTAACGGTCAAATCCGGATTAATCAAAACCCCAAGTGCGCAAACCGTCGGAAGCTGTTCACTGTTGGCATAATAGTTTGTAATATCCTCGGCAATTTCTCCTGACACAATTGGTGTGCACCCGATATAAGGTTCTGCCCCGCCTGTATCGCGCATGACATAAATTAGACCTTTTTTTCCCACCGCCGAGCCAACATCAAGCTTGCCGTCCGCGCGCAGAGGTATCTCAACAACAGAATTGACTGGATAGCCTCTTACATTGCCCGTGCTGTCGGACACCGCCATCATTGTTCCCGCAGGACCCCCGCCGTTGATTTTTATTGTCAGGCTATCATCTTTTCCTTTAAGCATAATCCCCATCATGGAGGCGGCGGTAAGTAGCCTTCCAAGCCCTGCAGTAACCACAGCTGATGTTTTGTGAATCCGTTCCGCTTCAGAAACGATCGCAGTTGAATCCATAGCCAAAGCAACAATGGTTGCGTCTTTTGTTATACAGCGAATAACTCTACCCTTTTTGTGCATCTTAAAATCCCATGTCCTTTCTGGGTTGTATGCCGGAAAGAACATAAAACCGCTTTTCCGGCGTGCCTAGCTCTTTTTAACCATGTCTACGAGCTACGATAAACATACGCTCGCTATCCCGCCTGACAGGCTCTGTAGTCATATCATCATATACAGCAAGCACCTCAAATCCCGCCCCAGCTAAAAGACGGCATATCGTTTGCTGCGAATAAGCCCTTTCACGCACAAAATCAGTTAAACGGGAATACGAGCCGAATTTTTCCACGAAAAAATCAAGCTGCATATTCACCGCTGCCGTACGTTCCGATAACTGATTGCGCCATACGCACAGAAAATCATCCTCCTCAAAAACAAAGGAGTTATTCCCCAGCACATGACGGTGCTTGTAGATCGTATTTACATCAAAAACAAATAATCCGCCCGGCTCAATAAATAAAAACAGCCTTTTGAAAACCTCTGCAAGATCTTTGGTACTGCAAAGGTGATTAAGGCTGTCCAGAATACAAACGGTTCCGCTTACCGTTCCGTATAAGTCCAATGCCCGCATATCCTGACATAGTAGCATCAAAGGAATACCGGATTTCTCAGCCTTTTGAGAGGCTACCATCAACATCTCCTCCGAGCCGTCTACACCAATCATATCAATGCCTCGTTTTGCAAGCTCAAGGGTTAAACTGCCGGAACCACACGCCAGATCAAGCAGCGTATCAGGATTTTTTTCAGGACGGTGAAGCTTGAAGAGCGACAGTAGGTATTCTGCAATCGCTTTGTAGTCGACATCGCCGGTCAGGCGGTCATAAAAAGCGGCAAAGGCAGCATATCCACTCATTTTTCTTTTTTCTCCTGCTCCATGCGTTCAAAAATCATATCATAGGCATCACAGCCATAAATCAGGGAGCGATTAACCCGGCTAATTGTCGCCGTAGACGCACCTGTGGCAGCAACAATATCACTGTAAACTCTTTTATCGTTCAACATTTTAGCAACAACGATACGCTGTGACATTGCTTTGATTTCTGCAACCGTACACAGATCTTCAAAAAACCGATAACACTCATCCTCTGTCCTAAGCTGTAGAATTGCCTGAAACAAAAAGTCGGCATTTTTATCTTTTATTTTACTGTTCACAGGTGATCCTCCCTTTTGCCGTTTCTTACCTTCATTCTTGCAATTAATTAGTATCACCTAATTTTAACACGTTACAGCGTGAAATGAAAGGGGTGTAAACAAAATTATTACCAAACCAATGAGGCCTTCCTTACAAAGGAGCACACTTTCACGTCGTTTAAAATTTAATCTCTAAAATAAATATCCCTAGTATATACTTTCTCAGATACATCCTGGATATCGTCGTTGTATCTGTTTGCGACAATCACATCGGATATCTTCTTGAATTCGTCCAGATCTCTAATTACTCTGGAACTGAAGAATGATTCATCCTTCAAGGTAGGTTCGTAGATTATAACCTCTACCCCCTTCGCCTTGATACGTTTCATAATCCCTTGTATCGAGGAATGCCTGAAATTATCGGAATTTGCTTTCATCGTAAGTCTGTATATACCCACGATTCTCGGGTTTCTTTCCAATATTCTCTCAGCAATAAAATCTTTTCTGGTGCGGTTCGCATCAACAATTGCTGCAATTATATTATTCGGTACATTATCATAATTCGCAAGAAGCTGCTTTGTATCCTTGGGCAGACAGTATCCTCCGTAACCAAAAGATGGATTGTTATAGTGGTTTCCAATCCTGGGATCAAGTCCCACTCCCTCAATAATCTGTTTTGTATTGAGTCCACGCACCTCCGCAAAAGTATCCAGCTCGTTAAAAAATGATACACGGAGCGCAAGATACGTATTTGCAAACAGTTTCACAGCCTCGGCCTCGGTAGGCTGTATAAACAGCGTTGGAATATCCTTTTTGATTGCCCCCTGCTGCAAAAACTCGGCAAAAACATGTGCCCGCTCAGTTAGGTAATCGTCATCCGTAGGAACACCCACGATAATTCGGGACGGATATAGATTATCATACAGCGCTCTGCCCTCCCTTAAAAATTCGGGAGAAAATAGAATATTACGGGTGTTGTATTTCTTTCTTATTGATTCAGTATACCCGACCGGGACGGTAGACTTAATAATCATTATCGCATCCGATTTAAGCTCCAGCACCTGTCTAATTACTGACTCAACCGAGCTTGTGTCAAAATAATTCTTTACCGGATCATAATTTGTCGGTGTGGAAATAATTATAAACTCCGCGTCACGGTAGGCGGAAGCCGCATCCGTTGTCGCAGTCAGATTAAGCTCCTTCGTCCTAAGATATTCCTCTATTTCAGCATCAACAATAGGTGACTTCTTATGGTTGATCATGTCGACTTTTTCCTGAATGATATCCACTGCATATACCTGGCTATTTTGAGCCAGCAGAATCGAATTTGACAATCCCACATATCCAGTTCCCGCTACCGCTATTTTCATAATTAAGCTTCATGTCCTTTCCTTTAGCTTATGCCCAGAGAAGGGCATAAAACCGTAAACTCGGTTTATTTTTTGCTCTGAAATAGCCTTTTAAAAGCGTCCATCATTACAGAGTTCTTGGTAAATCGAATATATATAAAACTCAGAGTCAAATAAACAGCGGCCCCCGTTATGACTTCAAGGACAACAGCCGGAATTGATCTCTCGGTAAGCATATCTACAATAAATACAGCTCCAAACATGATTGCGCCCGACGCCAGAAAATAAAAACTGTTTTTAATATAGCTAAATACGGGCAGATCTTCTCTTACCGCAATCGACTGCACAATACATACCGTTACTTCTGCGAAAATTGTTCCGATTGCAGCACCCAATGCATGTAGCCTTGGAATCAATATCAGGTTGATTACGATATTCACCAGAGCGCCCAGCCCAACCGAAAGGATATACACCTTATCCTTACAGCTTGGTATAAGGTACTGCGTCCGAATTACATTTGCGAATGAGATAAACGGTATTGTGACCGCCATGCAGGCAATAATGATTCCGCTGGGTTCATATGCCGAACCAAAAAATACCGGTGCGAAGTCCTTTGAAACTGCGGCCAGTCCAAATGACAGGGCATACGCCATGAACATAACGAAGAGCATGGAGGAAGCGATATATTTTCTACCCTGCTGGGTATCACCTCTGGCGGTGATGTTTGACATTCTTGGCAGCATCACGGTTCCAAATGCAGTGATGATTCCAAGCGGGAGATTGATAATTCTCTCAGAATATTCAAAAAAACCGACCTGTGCTTCGGTACTAAAGTGGAACAGCAGTATTTTATCCATCACCCTGTAAATGCTAACCGCAATGACAGGTACAAACAACACCAGCAGGGGCACAATATGACTTTTCAGCTCAGCAAAGGTAGGCTTGACAAACGTTACATACTTGCGGATAACCAACCATACCATAGACTGGCTAATCAAACTACCTGCCGCCATAATCGTGATATACTTCCACAAATCATCCTGTGTATGAACAAATGTAAAGATTGCTACAACCGTTAGGATTTTCACCAGCGTGTTTCGCGTAAATGTCAGCCGAAATTCTTCAATTCCGAAGAAAAACCAGTTAATATCAAACAAAGCAGCTATGATATAAAGACTTTGAATTATAGCAAAGGTTTTATATTGAATCGGAAATAATAAAATATAAGCAAAATAGGCAACAACAACCAGCAGCGACAGCAGAAAGTGCAGGCTGAATATACTGCTGAAAGTACGGTTCAGCCTTTCCCTATCACCACGTACTGCTGCGATCATGCGATTTCCATAGTTGTTGATTCCTAGCATAGCGAATAGCACAAAGTAATTTGCAACCGAATATGAATACGAGAAAACGCCTGTCTTTTCCGGTCCTAACACACGAGAAACATATGGAGATGTAATAAACGGAAGCACAATAATTAATATCTGGTAAGCACTCTGATAAATAAAGTTCTTTTTTATGCTGGACATATGAAGAACCATGCCCTTTCTGTGCCTTACTGCATCATTGCTAAAATTCGTCAAAAACAAACAACTGTCTTTTTCAGAGAATCAGACATAGAAAGGCACAAGTATTTTCAATTCCTTTGATTTCAGGCAATCTCAGTTGAGCCTTAAAAGCTTCGTATTTTTTCCTTTGCGTTTTTTGAACCTGTTTTCCAGTCGAGCAATCCATTTTCCCTGTATGCAGCTGCCTTCTTGCTGTATTGCTTTTTCTGAAAAATATAATAAATATCCCGAAAACACCCAAAATACAACCCCAAATATATTGACACGATAGAGAATCCTTGCTTCAAATATCTCTATCAAAAAAAACGAAAAGGGTATTATCATCAGCAAATATTGCCACATATTCTCGCGTGTAACTGTTAGTACCCGCATAAACAGCAGTGTCCGGCATAAGTCGAACACAAAAATCACAAGGAATATAAAACCCACAATACCGGATGATACAAGTACAGAAATATAAATATTATGAATGCCGCCTTTTTTTAGATTATCCAGCCTTTCTTCAATCAGATGCGGGGAAACCTGATCATAAAGCCCTTCCCGCGTAACACCGAAAATCGGATTTTTTATAAATGTTTTAATTCCCGCCCGCCAAATCTGAACCCGTCCATTGGTTACATCATTTGAATCAGGATCATATTCATCGTCTCTTTGGTTTATGGCAGGCTTGATATCATCTTTTGAAAAGGAGCCATGATCAAAAGCAACATTTTTTAATTGACGTATAATGCTGGGAATATAAGAAATTGTTTTTACGCTGACAGGTCTCAGTATTTCAGCGCTTCCTGTAATTGCTACAGCTATGACAAGGGCGGCAATGGCGCTAACGATGGTACTAATATTCTTTTTCTTCATCCAAAGAAGAAGTTGAACAAAAAACATGATGGTTCCGAAAATAAGCAGCGTATACCAAGCAGTCCTGCTTTGGGTAAATAATAAGTATATCAGCTGAAATACAATATTCGAGATGTGAAACTTCCTGCTATTGATTGTTTCCATAACAAGCAGCATCCAGCTCATGAATATGGATATAACCGCAAGCGTCGAACCCGTATTGGGATTGTATAATCCCCAAAAACGGTTATAGCTTAAACCCACAGTCAGATTACCGTATATTTCATGATAGTAAGTAAAGCTGACGGAAAAAAGAAAAAACAGCATACAAACCATGGTTAATGCGAAAGTGACTGCAACATACGTGCTGCTGACGATTTTCAACTCTTTCATTTTAACTTCGACAGGCGTGTTGTGATCATTTCCAAACAACAGAATAATAAATAGAACCATATATAAAAACTGGGATATATTCTCGAAAAGATGGTTTGGAGCTGCAATCAGAATTGATACGGCGTAAGACGCACAGAAAAGCAACAGCCACAAGGACGAGCGGTTTTTCAGCAGCGACCGGTTACTTGTAAAATCAAGCAGCACCAGATAAGAGCCCCAAACAAACCCAATCTTTACGAACCTTCCAAGATATATCTGTAAAAGCGGTGAAGAGGTCAGAGCTGTCATAACAATCAAGAACATAATGCAATAGGTTCTCTGGCATATTATTTTTTTATAGATTCCTTTTATAATGCTCACCCTTGGTTTCCCCCGCTATGCTTCAGCTTTTGAAAAATAGATTTCATGTATTTTTTAAGAAAAAGTTTTATAAGAGCCATACATCGAATCAAAAGAAAATGTCTTTTGGAAAGAAGATTCAAGATTGAATCAGAATACCTTCCATATGAACCACGGATCTTTAGCTGTTCTTTGACCAGCTGATTCCCTGCCAGTTCACGAAGATAGGATTTTCGACGGCGGCTGTCAAAATTCCATTGCGGGCTGTACATACTATCTATACACGACACGATGCCGCGAAGAAAAAAGGAACAGATACGCTCCTTTTGTTTCGGATGATTCAAGCCCCAATCGGCAAGACGGCTTTCATAGGCTGATAGCAGCCTACATATCAGCTCAAATTTATTGACAGGATACTTAACGAACACATCCTGCACATCATTCAATTTATAGTGATATAGGCAGGCATTAATTAGCGCTGCGCTGCGGATATATTCAAACAAATCCAGATTAAACATGCCGTCCTGATAGCGCCTCATATCAGTAAACCTAACCTGATTTTGCTGTATCAGTTCAGCTTTATATATTTTATTCCACAGATATCCTGCCATTCCGTCGGGAAAATACTCGGTAAAAAAACCCCGTACCTCCTGCACGCTTTTCAGCAGCCTGTTTTCAAGTGAAAATTGCTCACCCAGCTCCGGCTTTTCATAGTGATAGTTTGCCGTATAACCGCAAATCGCCACATCCACGCCATTGCTAACCATACTATCGTACAGTATCTCCAGCATTTGCGGCTCCATCCAGTCATCCGAGTCGGGAAATACCCAATAGGGAGCTGATGCCAAAACCATTCCCGCATTGCGGGCGCTGCCGGCGCCGCCGTTTTCTTTGTGAATCACCTTGATTCTGGTATCCTCTGACGCCAGCCGGTCACACAGTTCACCGCTGCCATCGGTGGAGCCGTCATCAACCAGAATCAGTTCAAAATCACGATAAGTTTGCGCCAGTATGGAACGAACACCCCGCTCTAGGTATGAAGCGCAGTTGTAAACCGGCACGATGGCCGAAATCTCAGGCATTTGTGTCCATTCCTTCCTTCGGAAATCAATTGTCTTTTATCCTTATTAGTTCCCATATCCTGTAATTCTCTTTAGCGTTTCAAGCCTTTCATCATTGAAGCCGAGATGGTGAAGCATAACGCTTATTAAATATCTTTTTTCGGTTGCATTTGCATAATCAGGATAATTTACTTTCAGAAAATTAAAAAACTGCCTAGCATTTTCTCTGCCTTCCTTGCGATTGGTCTGATAGATTAAGGAAATAATATGATGGGTACGAATCAGCGGCAATATTCGTCGCTTCATATACGCAGCCAAGCCGTCCGGCCATTTTGTTGCAGTTGAAAACCGCAGACATTCCTTGATAACCCTTTCGTGCTGGTCATATCGTTTGGCATAACTCTGATGGCTGACGCTTTGGTTAACATTACCGACCAGGTAACGGTAAACATCCAGGTCATAAAACACAACATTCCGGATGTATGCAACCACCTTGAGCAAATACTCATTATCGACATAAAATGCGTGCTCCAAAAGACGAATGTTATGCTCTTTCAATATAGTCATCCTAACATTCAAGGTATGAAGCGCATAAAAGTGGCATACCTCATCGTCGCTTACATCCAGAAAAGCGTATTCGTGGTTGAATATGATTTTCGACGGCAGTTTTATAAATGACTTAACTCCCGTTGTCATATCAACCTTCGTTTTCTGATCCACAACAAGATCGGTTTCGGTGCTTTTTAAAAGATTGATCAGGGATATTAGATTATCAGTGTGCACCCAGTCATCACCATCTACGATGCGAAAAAACTTTCCCGTTGCATTGGCAATCCCCGCATTCACCGCCGAACCGTGCCCCCCGTTTTCTTTGCGAATCAGTTTAAAGATCTCGGGATAGCGGTTAACGTATTCTTGTGCAATGACAGGGGTAGAATCCTTTGACCCATCGTCTACAATCAGAACTTCCAAATCCTCACGCAGACGGTCATCGGAAAAAGAATCAAGACATTTGTTTAGATATTTTTCGACATTGTAACATGGAATAGCCACAGACAGATATTTCATTAAGAACCCCGCCTTTCCGCGCCTCTTTGACCCCGTCCTCAAGAAAACAGAGCATAGGCGTAAAAGATATTTACAAATATAAAACCTGCTTTCCGCAGGAATGTTGCGGATATAGCCCGCAAAGTACATAAGTTTACAATCCGGCTTTCAACTATTAACGGTTCTGTTTAATCCGCGAAAAAAGAAGAGGTAAGGAATTGCGCAGCACGTACATTAGTCGCCCTGTCAAAAGGCTAAGGGTGGTATGACGGCCTTTTAAAAGCAGACTTAAAGCAGCAACCACCCTGTTATCAGGGTCAGTCAGCGGTATAAGCCTTTTAAACAATCCCGAATCATACCGTTTTTGCAGCCATTCACGTCGGGCAGACCTATTGGCTCCTGACCGCCGGTCAAACTGTCTAAGCAGCCCTGCAAATGCATAGCGTACATATATCCCCGCCAGTTCCTTTTCAACTTCGGGGGTACACATCTTCCAATATTCATATTGGTTCAGCAAGGATTGAACCCGCTCCTCCTGAATCTCAAAAAAATTGGTAAAAAACTTAGAGGTCAGCCCTTCATCTATTCGCCTGTTGTAAGCATACGGGGCCATATCCAACACCATCATCGTCTCAATGTCCATAAAGAAGTCACAATTGAAAAAAAAGTCCGAGGCAATCGGATATTCTTTGATTGTGATATTATGGCTGCGGATATATTCTGCATCATATAACTTATTCCATAAATAGCCGTACAGAGTGGATTTTTCAAGTTCGATTACATAGGCGCGCAGCTCCTTTCGGTTTGAAAAATACCGTTCGGGCAGCGTTATTTTTCTGGTATCTTTAAGCTGCTGTTTGGAATCAAAATATCGCTCTTCCAGTCCGAATATCACAACATGCGGGAAGGAATCTTGAACAGCTTTATATATCCTCTCATACGTATTGGCAGCAATCTCGTCATCCGCATCCACAAATGTAATATACCTGCCCTTGGCATGGGTCATAGCGGTGTTTCTTGTAATACGAACGCCCTTGTTTTCAGTAAAATGTATAACCGATACCCGTTCATCCTGTGCAGCGAACTCATCGCATATCTCACCGCAACGGTCAGGTGAGCCATCATCAATCAGAATCAGTTCAAAATCCTTAAAAGTTTGGCCGAGAATACTTCCCACTGCATGATTCAAATATTTTTCTGCCTTAAATACAGGCATTATGATTGTCAAAAAAGGCTTGTCCATTAATTCGGCACCTTTCAGGTTATACTTAGCGTTTTGCCTTTAAAGTCGCAAATAGTTTAGTATTACTGGACTTCACCATTGAAATCACATTGCTTTCAACCATTGCCAGCATAACGCTTTTCCATTTAATTGGAAACAGCAGAAGCTTCATCATAAGTGAACGAGGTCTTGCGATTTTTATGCAGCTGCGCGCATTTTTACCAAAAATCATTTCTTTGATTTTTTCCCGCTTTTCAGCCTTTGAAAGCTTACAGTTGGGGTTGGTTACATTCTCGATACACCCGACAAGACGCTCAACATAACGCCGGGCAATCATCTCTTTACTCGCATCATCACTGATCTGCCAATATTCATACAGTTCAATCATCCAACCGTGCTCCTCTTCCCTCTTTTCATACATGTTGGAGCGATAGGCAGCGGTTTCGGAATCAGCGCGGGCTCTGATAAAGTGATAATATTGTTTGGAAGATACCGCGACACGCTCAATATCACGGATTACACTAAGCACAAACGGAAAATCATCCCAGAAGGTAGATGGGAATCGCAATCCCTTACTGTCAACATACTCCCTGCTATACAGCTTGTTCCAAGGGGTATAGAGAAGATTGCAGTCAAATAGCTTATATGCATTTTCCCTAAAGGCTTGTTGGTCATATACTGCATCCGGCTGTTTGAGATTAATTCTAATATAGTCTGTATCATTATAGTAGGTATCAATAAAATACCCGGTTACTACCAATTGAGTATTATTCTTTTCAGCCAGCTCGTACATATCCTCAAGCATCGTCGGCTCTACCCAGTCATCCGAATCCATAAAGTAGTAATATTTTCCGCGAGCATGCTCCATTGCCATATTACGGGCGGAAGGAGCACCGCCGTTTTCTCTATGGAAAACACGGATTCTGTCATCGCTGAGCGCATACGCATCACAGATTCTGCCGCTGTTATCAGGTGTACCATCGTCAACAATCAGAAATTCAAATTCCTTGAGAGTCTGCGCCTGCACGCTTTCGATCGCTTTGCCAACATACTTCTCTACATTATAAACCGGCATAATAACGCTTATTTTAATATTCTGCATATTGAGTCCAATACCTTTCCTAGGTTAATACTCGGACGGGTTACTGCACAAATCAGACAAGTTCTTGTTCGGCTTTCAGCAATGCCGATTCGATCACCTTATCCATATCATAGTATTTATACTCGGCAAGACGTCCGCCGAATACCGTGCGTAGCTCATTTGCTGCAAGCTCTGCATATTTGTGATAGAGTGCTTGATTCATTTCATCATTTACGGGATAATACGGCTCCATGTCCCCCTGCCATTCTGCCGGGTATTCCCGCGTAATGATAGTGATGGGCTGTTCTCCGTATTCGAAATGCTTATGCTCAATGATACGGGTGAAGGGTGTTTCCCTGTCAGTGTAATTTACTACGGCAACGCCCTGATAATTATCCGTGTCAAGCTCGACTGTTTCAAAACGTAAGCTTCTGTACTCCAGCTTTCCAAACCTGTAGTTATAATATGAGTCAATTGTCCCTGTGTAAACCATCTTGTCTGCAACCGCGTCATATTTTTCTCGGTTTTTATTATAGTCTACACCGAATTCAATATCGCAGCCTTCCAGCAATGCGTCAATCAGCACATTATAACCGCCAATCGGAATCCCCTGATAACGATCATTAAAATAATTGTTGTCATAGGTATAACGCACAGGAAGGCGTTTGATTATGAATGCAGGAAGCTGGGAACAGTCTCTGCCCCACTGCTTTTCAGTGTAACCCTTAATTAACTTGTTATAAATGTCAACACCGACAAGACGGATTGCCTGCTCTTCAAGATTTCTAGGCTCATGGTCAATTACAGACTTTTGCTGGTCAATTTTCTTTCTGGCCTGCTCCGGTGTAACAACACCCCACATACGGCTGAAGGTATTCATATTAAAAGGAAGATTATAAATCTCCCCTTTGTAGTTGGCAATCGGTGAATTGGTATACCGATTAAACTCCGCATATCTGTTGACATATTCCCACACCCGGCGGTTGTTTGTATGGAATATATGAGCGCCATATTCGTGAACATTGATACCGTTTATATTCTTACAATACAGATTGCCGCCCGGATGAGATCTTTTTTCAATTACAAGGCACGATTTACCGTTGTCAACAGCATATCTTGCAAAAACTGCGCCGAACAACCCGCTACCGACAATTAAATAATCATATTTTTTCAAAACCAATACCCTTCCTTTCTGAAAATATGAAGTCAGTATATAGTTATGATTACCAAATTTTCATATATCATTATTTTCATTGGATATAATATCTTATATCATCTCCTATAAATTACTATTATATTTCTCAACAGGTAAAAAGTCAACTTCAATAGCTGCATACGCAGGTCATAAGGCGATAAGGCGATTCCTGACTCGTCTCGCACCCCACTTACTACCATTATAACAGAAAAACCGATAGTAATTGTCGAAAAGCAAAAACAATTGGTTTTTTATTGCAGTAGCGTTTTACATATAGCATTTTTTATTATACAATTCATATCGTTGGGTTTGTCGATTCACAGGCGAGCCGGACATACCTCAACCACCCTCGGCTGAAGGCTGAGAATAACATAAACCCCTGTTTTTGAATATTATAGAGTATTCTAAAATAGGAGATGAGAAAATGTCCCCATCTAATTTTAACTGTCCATTTTTCAATCAGTATCAGAATATGATGTATCCGGTCCAGCCTCTGTGGGACGATCAGCAATATACATCACAGGAACTCCCGGTATTAGGCCACCCTATCCAGAGCACAAATAAAACAGAAGACGCCTTGGAAACCGTCTCAAACCAGATAATTCCGACTCAGACCGCGGCAGATCCCCCACCAATACTGAGTAATAACCCGGCAGTTGCCTCGATCTTACTGCATAAAGAATTGACCGGGTATCCTAACTATGGAAACCCCAGCAGAAATGCCGATATTCTTTATACAGGCAACACAGGCACATGGACCTTTGAATCCCCTGCATTCTTATTTGTACCCGGAAATCTCAGGCCACAAATTGTCATCCGTGCCGTGTTGGACGACCACTCCAACGTTCCCGTCAACCGGTATTCCCTAAGAATCACTGTAAACGGCAGCGTCGTACATAACGGAAGGGTACAGCTTGAACACGGAGTCCCCGCAGGCGGTATGTTTACCAATTGGAGAGAGCTGACCTTCAACGTTCCGAATTTAAGAAGAGTAACGCAAGTGGTTATACAAAACACATCCAATGCAGGGCCGAATGACTGGATTGGCCTCGACTGGATGCAGTTAAGGCTCCTGCCCAGAACAGGCGGAAGGCTGCCGATTCTGTAATGGAACACGCTTGAATATTTGATTGTGTGGCTTAAAACGCCCGCATAGCTGTCAACTATACGGGCGTTTCACTTTTATATTCTTTATTTTGGCTTGTTGTGCAGGTATTTGTTTCGGGTAGCGATGCCGCCGCGGATATGCCGCTGCGCCTTGTTCTGTTCCAGCACGCTTCGAACCCGCCCGTAAAGCTGCGGATTGACCGTCCGCAGCCGGTCTGACACATCTTTATGTACGGTTGACTTTGATATATGAAACTTCCCCGCGGCAGCACGTACCGTCGCGTTGTTTTTTATTATGTATTCACCCAACTCAATGGCTCGCTCCTCAACTGCTCCCTTCACATTATCACCTCTTGATGTTCTTCGCTAATACCTATGCTAAAAGAGGCGACTTTATGCGATTTTTATACCTATGATATCATGATTAAAGCATTGTCGAAAATGGTATTTATTTAGTCTTGCTGTAATATAATATTAATTAAAGGGCAAAAGCATGTGTACATCCATCCATTTCAGAGTGAAAGAAAGGAGATCGGCAATGCGCAGATGGTCTTTTTTTCGTGACCTAAAATCCATTCATAATGATCTGAAAAACCCAAGCTTCAAAGCACATTTTGACAAATACAGGACACTGGCGCATTATTGGATGGGTCATTTTAGTGAATCCTCCGATCGGGTAACCGGCTGGGCGCATGATTATGTATGCCCATCTTGTTCGGCCAATCTGGAGTACCAACGGGAACAGCCCAGCGTTCACCGCTGTCCCCGCTGCCAAACTGTAGCCGAAAACACAAAGAAACTATCGGAGGCCTGGCAGTATTACAGACGCAGAGATATTTCGCAGGGCATTGAAGCGGCAGCTTTGACGGCTGTGATTGACAATGATAAAAACGCTTGTGATTTTGTACTGACTTCTATCCGATGGTATGCAGAACATTACAAAAAATTTGCTGAACATGGCAGCCACGCGGGTAAAGGAAAGGCTATGGGGCAGAGTCTTGACGAAGCCGTATGGTGCTGCACGCTGCTGAACGCTTTATTCACCATCGATTTTAATGGCGAATTAGAGGTAGGTAAGAAACTTTATAAGTTACTATTTAAGCCATTGGTTAAACTTGTGTTGCCGCAAAGCAGGTCGATTCATAATATATCTCTTTGGCATGCTGCCGCAGCAACGGGTGCTGCAGTTCTCTTTAAGGACGATACCCTGCTACAAGAAGTGTTGAACAGCGGTTACGGTGCCCGCGCCCAAATTACCAAAGGTTTCACCGAGGACGGTATATGGTTTGAAAATTCACCAGGGTACCATTTCTACGCATTAGATGCAGCCACAACTCTCGTCCATTATCTATATGCGGGCAAAGTCAGTGAGAACATATTCTATGATCGACTGATAAAGGCTTGGACTGTATACTCAAAAACTTCATTTGAAGGCGGGCTGATCCCAGCAACCAATGACGGAGGAAACAGTGAAACTCTTTCAAGCATAGCACCATCTGCACTAAAAGCAGCATGGCTGCTTCGATCACATCCAGATATAAATTTTCTACAGTCCTTTATAACAAAATTTTATGAGAAAAAGCCCTGTATTCAGGCGCTTGTTTATGGGTTTCAACCAACCAAAAAAACAATCTACGAAAATAAATCTATTCTGCTTAACAATAACAAAATGTGTATGTTGCGCTCTAAAGACAGTGCGCCCGATGTATTTTGCAAGTATGGAAACATCGTGAAAAGCCACGCACACCCCGATGCACTTTCTATCTCGATCCATCCGTTTTCCATGGATACAGGTACAACTGGTTACGGTTCAAGATTATATCGTGAATGGTATACAAAAACAATATCACATTCCACCGTTGTAATAGACGCCCGTGATCAGAATCAAATCACCGGCGGTACAGCAGAACTTTCAAAAGACGGAACCTGTTTTTCAGCTGCCGTATCGGATGCTTATCAGGGCGTTACTATCACCCGTGAACTATGTTACATAGGGAGCAGCCTACGTGATACGGTAAACGTCAAGAGTGACAATGCACATCAGATTGATTGGGTATTTCACGTGTCCGGAGAGGGCAGCTTCGCCGGTTCATTTATCCCAGCAGTGTTAAAGGAGAAGGAAAACGGCTATTCATGGCTTTCCAATATACGAAAATGGCAGGGTGCGTTCCTGACCGCAGAATGGAAACTCGAAAACAAGCTGCTGCAATTCACCTTAAGCCCGGAATATCTACATGGAACAGAGGTGTATTTCGCAAAGTCACCCGACAATCCGGGAAATCTTTACAGAGACACAATTATAATCCGAAAAAATGCCAAGAATCTTATGATTCAAGCAGATTATAGAGTGGTTAATATTTGCGGGTGATCTCCGCTGCAATAATAGGGATGTGTTTAAAATACCAGTCGCTAGACCCCCTCGGCTTTCAGCCGAGGATAGGTGAGTTTGCTCGAAGCACTTTTAGTTCTTCAACAATCTTAACGCCTGCACTAGTACCAATACGCTCTGCGCCTGCATCGATCATTACAAGCGCATCCTCCAGCCTGCGGACACCGCCTGCGGCCTTGACTTTGATTGCATCGCCCACCAATGACTTCATCAGCTTTACATCAGCGACAGTCGCGCCGACTGCGACACCCGGGGCAGGCGTTCCGAAGCCTGTTGATGTTTTGATAAAATCAGGATCTGCCTTCATTGCGATTTCACAAAGGATTTTCTTTTCGTCTTGGGTCAGGTAGCAGTTTTCAAAAATCACCTTGACAACTTTGTTATGCGCACGGCAGACATTAACAATCTCCTGCATTTCACGCTCAACAAAACTGATATTACGGCTTTTTAGCTCAGCGATGTTGTAAACAAAGTCTATTTCATCCGCGCCGTCTTCAATCGCTTTTTGGGTCTCAAAAACCTTGGCTTCAATTGTTGTCTGGCCGAGAGGAAACCCGATGGTAGCGCCCACAAGAACATCACTGTTTTTTAGATACTCCTTACACTTTTTAACCGGAGCAGAGTTAATCATAACCGTTTTAAAGTGGTAATGGTCACTTTCCTCCCAGAAGGCTTTGAAATCGGAATCGCTTACATATGCCTTTAGAAGAGTCTGGTCAAAATATTTGGCAAGCTGTGCAGGTGTAAGGTCTATTTTCATTATTGAAACATCCT
>DHOG01000166.1:0-20760 GCA_002410715.1 Ruminococcaceae bacterium UBA5396
AAATCCCCTTTTCCTCTCTTACTATGCAGGAATTAGAAAGCCTATATACAGAGGATGTGTATTCCCTTGACACACATACCTTTCAAGTACTTGGCTTTGAGATTCAAGTGCGTGATTGGCTTTTAGGCGAAGCAATCAGCATGCTAACAGAGCAACGCCAAATAATCACCCTATTAGCCTATTCTCTTGGTTTCTCCGATAAGCAAATTGGTGAAATAGCGAACCTTGTGCGCAGTACCGTACAATATCAGCGAAAAAGTTCCCTGAAGCAGATAAAAAAGTATTTGGAGTAACATTCGCGTGAATAGGCACCATCATAAAAAATATGGACTAGTCCCTTATCAAACCCTAGTGTTAGCTACGCAGGGTAATATAGAGGCCATTGATGTCGTTCTACAGCACTACAAGGGCTATATCATTACTTTGGCCATGAAACAGGTGTATGTGGCAGTTCTTACTGCATCGTGGACGATGCCCTCCGTTGCCGATTGGAAACAAAGCTTATCACCACGATCCTAAACTTCAAAACTGCCTAAGCCGAGCTATCCTAAGACGGAATTCTAACGTAATCCGTCTTAAAGATATCCGTACCTTTACAATCGAATATCCAGCCGATCAGATACCTTTGCCATATGGAGAGCAAAGCGGCATATGCGCCAAGACTGCCTGCGGGTGAAAGCCCGTCAAAACGATAACATCAAAGGCACGAGCGATACCATCCCTGCCGCAAGGGAATGGCAGCACCATTCCTTGCCTTGACCCATATGGTCTTATAATGATACTTCTTGAAGCCCGTCCATAGGGGGGGTGGCTGAAATGCCAATGTGGCCATAGCTGTGGCCAGTCTAATCGGTTGCCCGCACACACCGGGGAGTAGTGTCGAATAGGTGTGAAAAGATATCCAATCCTCGATGGCGGCAGGGAGAACCGCCCCGGATATTCTGATTAAGAATAGGCCAACGCTTACAGTGCAACCTTCTCCAGTCTAATGAACAGACCACATCGGGCCAACTTGGCCCGATGTCCGAAAAACGGGGAAGCGGATTTTTCCGACTTCCCCTTATGGCCAACGAAGGAGGTTCTTTCAATGGTACAACAAACGCTTACCCTTTATATCTGCGGCATTCCTGTTCGTATTACCTTTGCTCCCGATATGAATACGGATATTCTGGAAGGAGCCAAACAAATGCTGCTCACTCATTACGAGCAGCGAAATAATGATTAGATCAGCATCCTTGCATCCTTCTCCCCTATCCTTCATAATGAAGTTGCGTGGACGGACGCAGATGTACCTTGAAAACTGCATAGATGGTTTGAAGCATAATTTGTCCGTAGGCAACGACGATCTTAAGAGGACAGATTATGCCTAATACACAATCTATTTTGAATATCCAAGCGGTAGAGAATCAGAACCGCGTTTACTGCCTATACCGTGTCTCCACGCTGGGCCAGGTAGATAAGCTCCGGGATGATATCCCCATGCAGCGTACGGCCTGCCGGAAATTCATCGAAGAACAGCATTGGACGCTAGTAGATGAATTGGATGAAAAGGGCGTATCCGGCTACAAGGTTTCTGCAAAAGACCGGGACGCTATCCAGGAATTACAGGAACGAGCCTTGCGCCGTGAGTTTGATATCCTTCTGGTGTTCATGTTTGATCGGCTAGGCCGTATCGAAAGCGAAACGCCGTTCATTGTTGAATGGTTCGTCCAGCATGGCGTCCGGGTCTGGAGCGTAAGGGAAGGCGAGCAGCGGTTTGAATCCCATGTGGACAAGCTCACCAACTATATCCGCTTCTGGCAAGCCGCCGGGGAAAGTGAAAAGACTTCTATTCGCATCCGTACCCACTTGGAACAGCTTGCGGAAGAAGGCCGCTACCACGGCGGCACGGCCCCTTATGGATATGAGAGCGTCCACCTTGGCCGCCTTAACAAGCACGGGTTGCCTGTCAAGGATTTGCGTTGTATTCCCGAAGAAGCCACCATTGTGCAGCTCATCTTTGAGAAGTATGTCAAGGATGGCATGGGAACCCACACCATCGGCAACTACCTATATGACATGGGTATTGCCTGCCGGAGCGGGAAGGTATTCATAAATACAACCATTCGGCACATGTTGGGCCGTATAACCTATACGGGCCGTATCAAGTGTGGGGAAGTAATAACAGAACCATTGCCACATTTGCGGATTATTGAAGATGATCTGTTTGAACGGGCTCAGGAACTTCTTACAGCCCGGTCAAAAGCCTTTTCAGAGAACCGCACGGTTCCCCGGCTCACGCTTGGCTCTACCCTGCTTTTTGGAAACATCTATTGCGCCCATTGCGGCGGCAAGCTGGTTGCTACCACCAATCTCCGAAGATATGTTCTTGCCGATGGCACGGTAAACGTATCCCGTATCCACCGCTATGCATGCTATAACAAGGTACGTCACCGCGCCCTATGCACGGGCCAGAGCGGCTACACGGCCAAGAAGATTGATGATGTAATCGATCAGCTTATCCGTAAGGTGCTTCACAAGTGTAAGGATATGCCAGCGGAGCCTTTAGTAAAAATGCGCTTGGCTACCAAGATCGCGGAGAGCGAAGCCCTCCAAAAGAAGGCCAGGGTCGATATGGAAACCGCTACTGCCGAAATGAGCAAACTACAAGAAGAAGTATTTCGGGTTATACGGGGTGAGAGCGCCCTTCCCCAAAGCGTCCTGGCATAAATGCTTAAAGTATCCGAAAGCAAGGTTGCAGAGGTTTCTAAGCGGTATATGGATGCCTGTGAGAGCGTTCGGGATGTAGACAGGCTGTGCAGCGATATGGGCAAGCAGATCAGCCAGCTTCAAAGCTGGAGCGCCCTATATAACGATGCGGAGCCTTCGGTTAAGAAGATGATCGCTACTTCCCTTATCTCGCGGGTTACAGTATCCAAGGACTACTCCCTGGACATTCAATTTAATATTTCTTACGAACAGTTCCTTAGTGAATCTGAAAAAAATATAATGGCTAACTTGGCCTAAACTGGCCATTAAGCGGTACACTGGCAGTACGGATTGCACCCGTTTTTAGACATAAAAAACCGCCAAACCCTGGAAGATTAGGCGGTTTTGGTCAGACTGTCCGAAAACGGCTAATTCATCGAGTCCGCTATGCTTAAATAGAGGCGAAGGGAGTCGAAAATGGCGGGGAAATGGCGGATAAACGCCGCAGAAATGGTATAATGGAAGGGAGAAAAGTAAGGCGGGGTCTGGGGAGATGGGATATATCAGGGTGCGGGAGCGAGAGCAGGAAACGCTGCTGCCGGGGAGCATCGAAGAATATGTATCGGCGGAAAATCCGGTACGGGTGATCGACGCCTTTGTGGACGGGCTGGATATGCAAGCGGCAGGGTTCGAGCGGTATGTCCCGGCCCGAACGGGAAGGCCGACCTACGATCCAAGGGATTTGTTGAAGCTGTACCTGTACGGGTATCTGAACCGGGTACGCTCCTCCCGCATGCTCATGCGGGAATGCGGGCGAAATGTGGAACTGTTCTTTTTGCTCAACCATGCTACGCCGGATTTTCGCACCATCGCGGATTTTCGTAAGCGTAACCGCAAGGCCATCCAGGCCGTGTTTCGGGAATTCGTGGGCGTCTGCGGGGACTTGAAGCTCCTGGGGACGGACACGGCTGTGATCGACGGCACCAAGATCCGGGCCGTGAACAGCAAGAAGCACTCCTTTAACCAGGAGATTCTCAAGAAGAAGCTTGCCTATCTGGCTGCGCAGGAACAGCAGCTGGAAACGTATCTTGGAGATTTAGATACAGCGGACGAAACCGAGGAGCCCTCCCTTCTCCCTGCCTAAGGATAAGGCGCAGGAAAAGCTCACAGCCGTACGACTGCGTGCGAAGAAGTACCGGGGCTACCGGGAGCATCTGCGCAAAACCGGTGAAAAGCAGGTTCTGGAAACCGATCCCGAGGCTTACACCATGCACACCAAGGACGGACTCTTTCCCTGCTACAACATTCAGACCGCCGTAGAGGATAAGAACCACATCATCACCGCCTTCCTTACTACCAACCTCAACAACGACCAGGGCCAGCTGCACAGTACCGCGGAAGAAGCCCGCAAAGCCGTGGGTGTGGATTCCATCCATGTGATTGCGGACAGGGGTTACGAGAGCAGGCCGGATATCGAGCATTGCATGCTGGATGGGATCATCCCGGATGTGGGCTTCAAGTACGACAAGGATGAACGCATCCATGTGATCGACTACGTTCCAACGGATATCACCCCGGAGCTTCGGGCATCTTCCAAGCCCGCCGACATCCGCACCTGTCTCCACGCGGGCGTCCTACCCGACTGCTACAAAAACAGCAGCATCCGGGTGGAACTGCAACACCTGGGCGATATGAGCTGCTTCCTCCGGCACAGAGACGGGCGGGTGACCTGCCCCATGGGCAGGGAGTTATTCAAGCGCACCACCCGGGCCAATGGCGGCCCAGACTATTCTAGCCACGAGGCCTGCCGCACCTGTCCCAACCGCTGCACCCAGAGCAAGGGAACCAAGACCGTTCGCTTTGGCCCGGATACGGTTTACGTGCCGGTGGTTATGTACGGCAGCAGCCGTTATGATCTCCAGCCCCTTCCCCAAAACCCGCCGCCCCCCCCAGGCAACAACTTCAACCGTCTCCCCAAAGAACCCGCCCGGGTCATGCTCTACCTGCACCGCAACGATTCCCTCCAGCAGCACCGCAAAACCGTGGTCGAACATCCCTTCGGTACGATCAAGTGGTATGACGGGGCTTACCACTTCCTCTGCAAGGGCAAGGAGATGGTAAGCGCGGAAACCGCCCTGGCCTTCACGGCCTACAACCTAAGGCGGGCGATCAAGTTGGTGGGAACAGAAGCGTTGCTGCGGTATTTCCACGCAAAGAAGAAACTAATTAACGGAACAATATAGAAACAATTCAGGGAGGTCTATCTGCCGATTTTAAAAAACAGCTGTATTTATCCGTTTTGTATGCCACGAATAGAAAAAGACCGTCTGAAATTTACGGCTTTTCAGACGGACTGTGGTGGAGCATAGCGGACTCGAACCGCTGACATCCACACTGCCAGTGTGGCACTCTAGCGAATGACCGTAGAACACAGAGTAAAGTCCTGTGCTCTACGGTCATTTTTTATGCTTTAAACCTGAGAAGCGCCTGAATATCTAGTATTTTTAGATGAATCAGAAAACTTAGTCCCTTCTAAAAATCCACTTTTTTATATCCGCTTTTTGAGCAAAAAAGAACCTAACTCTTCATACTGCTAGTGCGTTGCCCCTACCGATTGAGCTAATACCGTACTAAAGGGAAAGGGGGCGGATAAAGCATTACACTACTCTTATGTACCGTGGAGTTCTACTAATCTATTTGTAAAGCCTTCTGTCCTCGCTGAAGGACTATAGCCTATCAAAAATAATACTTTGTCGCAGAGCAGAATCTAGCTTTCGATTCTTCTCATCAACATGGAAAATCCCACGTTCTTCATCGAGTAATTCTTGGCAGTGTCCACATACATCTTGAGAATAGCCAGTAAACTCCATTACCAAATTAAAAGGAACATTATTTTTCAATAATTGCATTAGGGCATATTTCGCTATTGATGTTGCCTTTTTGTTTCCAATTACTTGTTCCAATACTAAGAACATTTTTGCATTCATCCAGTTCTTATTACTTTGAAGATCAATAAACAGCCTATTATCCAAAGCATTATCGGATATAATCTCTTTCCGCACTAATATATATTTTTTCATTTGCCTAGATAGACCATCAGGCAGATGAACACCGTATCCATTAATAGTTATCTTGTTAAGCTCTGCATCATAATCATCAATACTTAATTCACTTAGCACTTTATTTTTAGTTCCATAGAGCAAAACAAATTTTGAGATAAGCGAAGAAATATATAATGAAAAAACGCCGTTATTTTTTCCATTTAAAACTTCCTGGACAGTTGGCTGATCCAAATTCTTATCGCAAGTAGCTAATAAGCATGAGCATTGCATCTCGCTTATGGGCATTGCCTCTGCCTTCTTGTTGAGGTTTAGTTCCTTACATAGAATTTCATATGCGTCCCGCAAACTTTTCTCTTTGCTATTAACGGAGAAAAACTCGTTATGTATCCCGCTATGCCCTTTTAAAAAGTCAAAGAATACTTTTAAGGCAGCAATATATGAATCGGATGTGGTTTTATATTTTATTTCATATGTAGTTATATAATAACGAACACTCTCTAATACCTCTTCGATACCGGCATCATGAAGAAAGGCACGATAACCTATTATATTATCATAGCCTCTCTGCTCCATATATTCTTTGAACACATGGACCTTCCTCCCGTATGTTTCATATGTTCTTTCACCCTTTAATTCTCTTTGATTCTGTACAAAGTCATCCACCACTTCTTGGAAGGGTTGTATAGGCATAAACGTTAGTCCCCCAACTATAGCATTATAGAATTAATCTTCTATAACGCTTATGATATTTTATTGAAATGCCGCTGTCAATGTGCTTTATTATAATATCATTGATCCTGCTCTTGATTTGCTTTTAGACTTGGCTAGGAAGTAAGTTCTTTTGAATTGCCCAGCTATTTTTAATTTTTTGTTATATGCTATAAAAACAGGAACGCAATCATTTGGCGATCACGTCCCCATCGTCTTGTCCATATAGCAGATAATTAACTGCCTAATCATCTTCGTCATCCTTGAGCACGCCTTCTTGCAATGTTACCAGATATTCTTTTCTAAATTCATAAAGACTTTTCTTGTTTTGCCCCTCATTACTTGTAGGGTTATTATTCTGCCACTGATCATCAATCCACCCACATATCGGGCAGACTTGGTTTTTCGAGCCATACGGTAGGGAAAATCTCTGACAGCAAGCGCAACGTTTTAAACCGTGTCCTCCGGCCAGTGCCCCTCCTCCGCCAGTATCAGCGCCTATCATCCGACGCGCTCTAATCTCTTGAATTTTCTGAATTTCACTCTGCACAGCGAGGTAATTTGAAATTTTAAGCTGTTCGCTATGAGGGTAGGCATATGAACCACGTCCTCCCATTATGCAACTCCTCCTTTCTTCGAAAATCGATGAGGAAAATACACGATATTCCCTTCCATTTCATCAAATGGATAATCATAGCAGATTATCGCTGAAGGTTGAATTTCCTGTAACATACAGTTATACCCAGCCATGAATCTCCTCTTTTGGCGTTTACACCCCCAGGTTGATATGGCCACTATACTGCCTCTTTCTATTCCTAAGAATGCAAAGCTGAAACTATCCGGGCCACCCCAACATACAGATGGAATCACTGATAATTCTCTGGATTGCCAATATGCGCCCACCCATCGGTTTTTAAAAGTCGCCATCATCTGGACTGCCAATGGCATCTCTGGCCTTATACTAAAATCTGGTGTAATAACATGATCGTATGGAGCTAACCTTTTAGCAAAGTAAAATGCGTTACCTTCATATATTTCTAGCTGCTTAGAAACGTGAGCGTATGCAGCGTCGAATGAAGAGGAGAACTTGTAATCATCGATAAAAAAATGGATGATCTTGCCGGCACCTTCAGGATCGTTTGATTTGACGTTGTTATAACCCAACATCTGGATATTGCCCAAATCAATTAGGTTCTTTTTGATGGTCGGCATCCCCCAAAAATTATCTTCAACAAATTCATTACGCAATAATTTAGGGTCTTGTTTGGCCAATGTATATTTCACACTAATATCCTCCTATAATGATATAGAAGGAATGAAATGCCCAAAACATTCCTCTTGAGCTCTATTGATTTTCGGCTGTAGTCATGATAAACTTGCCATGTAGCGGTGGGCATTTTATGTTTACCGTCTTTCCCCGAAGCTATCAAAGTTGCCGCTTTGATAGCTTCACCTTTCTGAGTCGTCATTCATCACCGTCCGTTTCTCTTCCTGTGATCGGTTTCCCATTAAGCAAATCAAATACGAGAAGATTTTGTTCGCTATAATAGTCCCCCGACACCTTCCAGCCTTGTTCGTCCAGGTTCCATTTCATCATCTTCTCCAGCGTATTGAGAAAGTCTTTGTTGTTGTACCTAACGCTGTATGTCTTTTTGTTGCGCACAAACTGCGTGGCGTTATCATCTCCTTCGTTTGCGCCCATTACGGCAAACTGTTTTTCCTCCTCATTCAACAAAAGAACTACATGCTTAGGCATCCCAAGTTTCACTACGGCAGCTTTTGAAAAAGTCACGCCATTTGACGTTATAGAGATGCTCGGAAATCCAATCGTCAGGTTGATCGGTCTAAACTTTTCAAGATTCATCTAGCTCGCCTCCCATCAATTATATAATACATTTTGCACCTCCAAAAGTCAACCAGTCTTATTATTGGTTGCGTTGTATTGCCGACATCAAGTCCATCCGTTTGCCCCTCCCTCGGAAGATCTCGCAGAATTCCGTCTTCCAGACCTTAATTCACCTTCGCGATCGCTCATCTTTATTTCGTCTTTTGCAGATCCCTCTCGGTTGATCTGCGTGCGCATCGATAATCAATATGGGCTCCACCTAATATTCTATATGCAAAAAGCTGAGTATTCAAGGCTTGTTTAAGGAAAAGACTACTCAACAGTACTTTCCCATCTAGACGGACATCATAAAAGGCCTTTACTTGTGATCCAAATTATGTTTTTGATTGTATGTGTATTAATCTAACAGGGGCGATCTTTATCCGTTCCCAAAGTTCTTTAGCTATTCTCTTTCAATCTGGAGATGTCTCTTTGGGGTGTAAGCATATACGCCCTCCAGCATGGTACTGTTTAAGTTCTAGGTAGATCTCGCCTCCTACGGTAGAATAAGTAGCGGCAATCTTTTCAAATTGCCTAATTAGCAAAAGTATCCTGTGTTTTACAGCCAATGTATAGCAAGGAGCCACTTCCAGATGTATAATTTACGCAGAGAAATCAGCACTCACTCCCATCTTTTTGCCAGACAAGGAGGTGTACACATGCTGACAATTGATGAGTATATCGCGAAAATGAAGAAGGCGGATAAACTGAATGAATTCGATTATCTGAAAGTATCCGACAACATGTCCTCAGTGATGAAGTATGTCATGTCTTATTTTAATGAATACTTGACTATGGAAACTTGTGATGCAGAGGAGATCAAGTTTAAACATGCAATCGATAAACTGCAGCAGGAGGTGATGGACAGATATCCCCAAAGCAAAGAATTTGTCTTAAACTTTTACTTGCGGCACAGAATTAGGCTAGACAAAGAGCTAGACAAATGGGTAAACGATATACCCTATTTTCCATTTTTCTATTCAGATGCCGACTTCCTTTCCCTTGCGGATGGTTTTTGCAGCAGCTATAAAATCTCAAATGATAATATGGCTGAATATCAAGATAATGTAGCTATCCTTATCTCAGAAATAAAGCAATACCAGACTGATGCTCCAAGGCCGGTCGAAATGCTTCACTTAGATAACAACATCGTGGCCTGGGTGCGGGATACTTATAGGCAATATGGCGTTAATCTATATGCTTTTGCCTCTGATTTAGCTTATTTGCACTACCAAAGATATGTAAAATACGAGCGTGGTAATTATGGGGAAACGGGCTATTACGTAAATTACTATAATCATCGATATAACAAGAATCCTTTTGGAGTTGACCAGATCTATGAAGACAACAAACACAGGCCATTCTTAGATAGTAAGCGCGGCGAGTTCGAAATGTTGATCATGCATGAATGGCTATTTTCAATGGTATATGACGATGATTACTGGTCGGAATATGTTAATCTTTGCATAGCGCATGGTAGAGTTAGCATTGCAAAAAATGTAAACGTATTGATCCCAGTGACCACATCAGGATTATCCTACCCTAAAGATGCTCCTTGCTCAACTGAACACATTGTGTCCCTTGACGGTATTTTGAAAAAGGCGCCGCAGGCGTCCTATATATTTAGAGTCGATCTTACACAAACGCATGCAGGTGCATGGCAAAATACAGAGGAAATGGCCTCTCTTATCACTTCGCTAAGTAAGTCATTCAAAGAATATGGCGCGCCCAGAGTATTGGAGCTCGCGGCGCCCATAAAGACTGCGTCTTTTAATGAAGAAATGTTCTTTTCATGTTGTTCTGCTCTTGAAAAGAAGATGAAAAAATTCTCTCCTATGAAAATAGCAATCGTGAACGGTTCTGGCAATCAAAAAGCAAAACCTCCAAGCTATATTTGCAGAATAGAGGATATTATCCAATGCAAAGCCCAACTAAGGGCGCGTAAAATCCATATTCAATTTTCAATAGATTTTTCAGCCCTGATGGCTATAAAAAGAGATACATCATATACAGGGAATGCTCTCTTCGGGCCCTTAACAGAAATCAAAAACTCAATTATATGTTTGAATGTCACAAATGTAACCCCACAACTCCATCATGGACCCAAGATGCGTATCATCGGCAATGATACGGATGTTTATTGTCTCAATAAATATAGATATCCTACATATGATGACTTCTATACTATGCTCAGCTCTACATTCAACGATAATCAGCAGCGATATCTGATTCCAAAGAATATTGCAAGTAATGAAGAACTTGAAGCATTGGTTGATAATCTGCTGAGAAGCGGATTCTCCTTTGGTGAAGTAGGTGATCAAAATGGATGAAGAAATGAGCACAAAGAAAATTCGAGAGCAACTTTATGCCGATGTTTGGGCTGAACCAATGACTGCCGTTGCGAAAAAGTATAACTTATCCGATAACGGTGTGCGCAAGAGATGCACCTCCTTAAACATTCCGGTTCCTCCTTTCGGATACTGGGCAAAGAAGAAAGCGGGTAAAGTGGTTGCTAATCGTCCCCCGCTTCCTCCCTATAATGAAATAGTTCTTGATGATATTCAAGATAATAAGAGAGGCGTGATGGTAGGGCCTCCCGCAAAGAAAACAAATTCACTTGAGCTGCGTGATCTCGATAATATGCAGATTGAGCAGCTATCAGCCATGCATGGCCTAGATTTGATTGAGCCAAGTTCAATGGAGTATTTCACCAATTGGCTCAATTCTCTTGCTGTGCCGGGTCGAATAAATGACTATGACAATTTGATTTCTAGGCATAAAGCGGAGATCGAATATAGGGAGGCGCGAAACAAAGCGTATCCTTTCCGACAACACTCCATCAGATTATGGACTGCTGATAACAAGATCAACGAACGAGATAACATATCGGTTCTTCCTATTGCGGTATCAAGTGCTCAACTCAATCGGGCCTACAGAATCGCTGATACAATAATTAAAGCATTTCGAAAGCTCAAAGCAAATATTGGAGTAGGGAACAATGGTGAAGATAATATCTATATTAGCTTATTAACCAGCACTGCATCTTTTAAAATTTCAGAGTCAAAAACCAAGCGACGCTATCTTGTGGATTTATCGAACAGGCAGGATTTCAGACCTCTATACGAAAAAGTTTATGACGGGAACCTACATATAAGCTGGCAGGTAGATGGATATAGGCATTATTCCTACTCTTCACATCATAAAGATCCAGAATTTAACCTTGAATATTTTGATTCTAAAGAGTGTCCTTTGCAAAATCAGATTTCTATAATGATTCTCCAGGTATATGAGCAATGCTGCGAAAATGAGCTTAGATATACAGTTGAAAAGAGGAAAGTGCAGGATGAATATAAGCGCGAGGAAATCGAGCGTCATGCAAAGGAAGAAGCGCAACGCCTGCTTAAAGTTGAAGAAAGCAGACAGGCTCACATTAATACTTTAGTTAAAGATATTCCGGAACAAGCAAATAATTGGTTTAAATATGAGCAATTAAATAGGTATGCGGATGAGCTTGATAAACATTTAGCCACCTGCTCGGATGCAGAAACAATCCATTTGTTGCAAAGCTATATCCGGTTAGTAAGAGAGAATGCCAAGAGATTCAATTCTCTTGATAATATTCTTGAAAAAATGCGGAATATAGAGTTAGAGCTAGAATGATCCTTGAGGAACACTTTTGATTGCGAGATAAAATTGTTCGAACCAAAGGATGACACCCTTTAGCTTTATCGCAGATGAATGACGTCTTCCTATTCCATACTAGAAAAGGAACTAAGAAAGGCTATAAAGTCACTCTATCCCACTCAATTCACGATATAGCGTACGTGCATAGGAATCTGTCATACCACTTATAAAATCAGTCACCATTAATAAACGCAAATATAAATCCATGGCCTCATCTCCGGTTTTTGCCACTAAATAATCCTGAATGTAATTATCAGAAAAAATGCTCATATATTTCGTGTCTGCTTTAGATGGCTTGAACTTCTCATCCGCATAATCATAGTATAAAGCCGCTTGGACAAATTTATCGAACAAAAAAGTAAGAATAGTTTCTGAGGAAAGCTCTAATTTTAATATCCCTGGAGAATCAAAAACAAACTCCTTCATGGCCTTTTTCAAAATCGCCATAGTTTTGGAATGATTTGTACTGTGGAAGAGATCCCCTATATAATTGCCTGACATGATATCAGTATAGCTTCGTGAAAAACGATATACAGCTATATGCATAAGCCAACGTCGAGTATAAATAATCCATTCTTTAAATGCCTTGCTATCCTGGGTAGGCAGCCCTGTCCGTTTCTCCTTCAAATCATCAATCAAACGTTGAGAGTAAGAATCTGGGGTTCCCGAAACTTTTGTACTCATCCGATCAAGGTTATCCTCGAAAAAATGAATAAATTGGTCGATAGTAAAGAGTTCCTTTTTGAAAGCGTCTTCAAGGTCTGCGGTGCTATATGCGATATCATCCGCTGCTTCTAACACGTAGGATAAAGGATGCCTATTTATTGTGCCGTCTTCATTTTTTGTACCTACTGTATCTGAAATTTGGAAAAAAGGCTCACTTTCTGCAAAATAATATCCTAATTTATGATTCTTTATATCCGGTGCATCTTTATCGAATGACAAAGAATCCGTAGGATATTTAACGAGGGTGCTAATAACTGCCTTGGAAAGGTTGATTTCGGAATTATGTCGTGCCTTTGCCAGGATACGCAACGCTTGCGCATTACCTTCAAAATGTACCAAATCGCTAGCCATTTGGTCTGACAAAAGATCTATTAACCTTCTTCCCTTATACTCGATGACATACAGGTTCCTTTGAAACCACGCCCCTATTATCGTTTCACCAAAATGTCCGAAAGGGGGATTTCCCAAATCATGGAGAAGCCCGGCACATAGTAGCACCGATGGTATATTTTCTGCTTCCAAATCGCCAATATCTTTCGGTCGATAGCGAGTTGTATTTTTGGAAATCATGATTCCCAATTGCCTAGCAATGGTTGATACTTCAATAGAATGGGTCAGGCGAGTCCTAATAAAGTCGCTACTGTCCAGAGGAAATACTTGAGTTTTATCCTGAAGCCTGCGAAACACCGCGCTTGATACGGTTTTACTATAATCTTTTTCAAATGAATTAATTGGATAGTCTTCAAAGTAGTGAGGCTCTAAAACTTCTTGTGCTAGTTTTTCTGTTGACAACAAAGTCGTCCACTCCATAGTAAATCTCCAACTAATAAATTTATAGGATACATGCCATTATGTTAAGCTTGACCAAATAAACGCAATACGGGTGCCTATACACATTAGTCCGTTCCATATATGATTTGCGAAGGCGGCGAATCCAGATAATGTGGTCGCCATTTTGGCTTTAACTAACAGAATAATAACGAATTATCTGCTGTTTATACTAACTATAGCATAACACTCTATGTTCTGCATTATATTTCTATGAAATCCGACCCTATCCAGCGGGAGATATGGGTGGAATAGGATTGGATACGCCCATGAAATACCGGGAAATCATCAAGGAAAACATCCAATATGATGTTTTGCTGGAGGATGGCGCGTGCAGCCCTGGGCGCTTGGATGAAATTGTTGATCTCATGGCTGATACCATATGCTCCGCCAAACCCGTGATCTGCATTGCCGGGGATGATTACCCCGCCGCTTTGGTGAAGGATAAACTGCTCCGGCTTAACAGCCTGCATATCCAATATGTCCTCGATTCCATGGATAAAAGCGTTGCCGATATCCGAAATATCAAAAATACCTGCTGGCGGCGCTTTTCAATGCACCCAGCACAATGGGCAGCTATTACCAAGTCCAGGCAAACCGTAATCGATATGGCTGTGATTAACAGTGTAAAGCAATAGAATCTGCGCCACTTCGGGCCAAGTTGGCCCGAAGTATCCGATGACGGGCAAATAGACATAGGTTAGTTATGGGTACAACATCAAAAGATTGTCTTGGAAACAGTAATATTTAACTCTTATAATGATAGTGAGAAGAAAAGAGTTTTTCTTTATATAGAGGGCCTGACTCCTCAATCTTTCGGGTGAGTTCAATCGGGTCTATTCCAAATAAAAACGCAAAATTAGCCTCCAATATCTGAATTGCGTTATTTCCAACTTCATCAATTGGTACGTCATGAATAAAATGTGTAGGTAAAGTACTAATTTCGCTTTTAGGGCAGACATAAAAATTATTACAATTAATGGTCTGAATATATTGGCCTATATCCTCTGTTGTCTGGAGGTTTTGTCTGAAAAATAATACTGATTTTCCAATGTTCTTATATTCGAAAGAAATATAGTAATCATTAATATGATAATTACTTTTTTTAAGGTATTCAAAGGCATTGATTAATTGTCTTAGCATCGACGCATAAGTAATATACCCATCAGTTACTAACATTTCGCCCACATCAATATTAGGTGAACGCTCCTTGATAAATTCAGCCCAACCCTGATAGAGATCGCGCGGCAAAACAAATAACGGGCAAAAAAGTTTAACATTCCCATCTGCAAAAAACTCGGCAACCGTAGTTATGGCTTCTTTAGAAACTACATCAGATCCATAGCACAAAATCGAATCTAACGAATAATTTATACGTTGCCAAAGTCCAGTTTCGTTCAATTCATTTTTCATGGTTCTTAAACGGCTGCTAATTTGATTAATATCAATATTGGCATAAGGATTATACAGGTAAATTGAACAAACGGGAAATTGAGCATCTTTGCCAATAAGATTATTGGTACAAAACGCTTTATGCTGTTTATCAAATTTCTCTGCTTTCTGAACCAGATTATCTATTTCAATTCGTCCTGATCTAACAGGAATTTTACTGCTTCCACTGCGTAGGTATACTGTTCCATTACAAACATAAGGCGGATCAGTTCCTTCGTAAATATAGACAACAAGGATCCCTTTTCGGCTATTTTTAGGATCTTTAACGAATCTACTTTCAAACTTAGGCATCGGAGATACAGAAACAAGCTTCTGTGAAATAATCTGATTATAATCTGCTCTTAGCTTTTCTATTCCAATATAGTTAGCTGTATTATCTTCTATACCAACAAATAGCCACCCACCTTCAGAATTAGCAAATGAAGCGATTGTCTGACAAAGATGCTTTTTCAAGAAGTTATCGTCCCAGCGGCTTTTGTACTCTACCTGATAACCTTCTTCTATTTCATGCTCTTTCAATTGCAGTACATGTGAAAAGCGCAGCTTTGAAAGAGGAATAATATTTCCTTTCTTATCTACAAAAGGAGAATAAAACGGCTTCATATAATCATTCTTTCATATATTTTTGTATTTTAGTTAAATATATCGCATTTTGATTAACTTCACAACCTATATTCCCCTGCGGGTTTGATTTTTCAATCAGGCCCTTTTTATATATATCACACAAACAAGGAGGTAGACCATATGGCAAAAAAGCAGCCTAAAGGGCCAAATTCAAGCCATGCCAAACCAAGAGAACAGGAACCCGTTACCGAGCCTGCCGTAATGGAAGAGCCGCTACAGACTGGGGAGGAATCCCCCGCCCCGGAATCATCCGTGGACGAAGCCGCTCCCGTACATCCGGAGGATTCGGTATCTGCGGATACGCCCGAAATGCCGTTCGATCCGCTTTCATCCGTTGAATTGGAATCTGATCCCGGCCCCGAAGCGGCCCCACTGGAACAGCCTGTACAGGAGGACGAAGAACACCCGGCCCCGGATATGGACGGAGAAGCGCCCCCCTTGCCGGATGCGGAGATTATTGTTTTCGCTGATACAATCGATACGCTTTTAGCTGAAAAGCAAGCTTCCGCGGAGGTTTTCCATCAGTCCCCCGCCCCGCCGGAGCCGGGAGCAGAACCGGCAGCGGTTTCTTCGGATACACCCGCCCAGGGCACACCGCCCGAAGATCGGTTAAAGGATTGGGCGAAGGACGAGGCACAACCCAAGGCCCCGAAGGCAGAGAGATCCAAGCAGGCAGACGCACCTTTACACGAGGCTGAAAATGGCAAAGAATCAAAACTATCCCCCGCGCAAAAGGCCGCGGAGACACGCAAGGCCCGCACAGGGGTGGTTATCGATTTTCTGGAAGGGAAACGCACCTCGCCCTTTGCGGATGGTAAGCCCATAGGCCCCGAAGCTGCGGACGCGCCCCCGGCCCAGCCGCCCGAACCGAAGGAAGCGCCCCGGCGCGGTGAACAGGAGCAGATTGTCTATTTGAATCTCTCCGAGCTGCACCCTTTCAAAAATCATCCCTTCCAAGTTCGGAACGATGAGGAAATGCGGGCCATGGTGGAGAGCGTCAAGGATAAGGGCGTTACCCAGCCTGCTATTGTCCGGCTACGCGAGGATGGCGGGTATGAGATCGTATCCGGCCACCGCAGACATAAAGCCAGCGAATTGGTGGGTTTTGCGGATATGCCCTGTATCATCCGCAACCTGACGGATGAACAGGCCATCACGCAGATGGTGGAGGACAACACCAACCAGCGTGAAAATATCCTGCCCAGCGAACGGGCCAAGGCTTTGAAAATGCAGTTGGAGGCCATCAAGCGGCAAGGCGCGCGGGATGGCAACGGGCAACGATCCAATGAAATCGTGGCCGAACGCAACAAAATGACGGTTAAGCAGGTGCAACGGTATATCAAGCTCAATGACTTGGTTCCCGATCTAATGAAAATGGTGGACGATAAGAGAGTCTCGTTCACCCCCGCCGTGGAGCTTGCGTTCATCAAACCGAGGAACCAGCGGTATATCGCCATTGCCATCGAGGGCCAGCAGTCCTCTCCTTCCCTTTCACAGTCCCAGCGTATGCGGGAGCTCGATCAAAAGGGGAGTCTGAACGGTGATGTGATTGACGGTATCATGCTCGAAGAAAAGAAGGAGGTAGACAAAGTGATTATTTCCAGCCAGGAATTGGGCCAGTATTTCGGCAAAGACAAGACCCCCCGTGAGATGAAGGATACAATCATACAGTTGCTGGACGAATGGAAGGCGCAGCAGCCGGAGCTTGCCGCGCCGGAAAAGCAGGCTGAGCAGGAAAAATAGCCGCACTTCGGGCCAAGTTGGCCCGAGGTTACTTCGGGCTTTGCCCCCCATCTCCAAGCTCCGGGACGTAAGATATTCCCCATCGCCATATGCGGGATAGCAAAACCGGGAGGGCCAGTCAAGCGCCTACCGTTGTAGGCGGTGCCGTGCACGCTTGACTAGCCTCGCCCGGTTTTGCTTCAAACAACCCAGCGATGGGGATATGAATTCCCCGGAGCCGCCCCCTTTCCATGATTTGAAAGAGAGGGGATAGGTTGAACTTTTGCGCATCAGAAACGGAGGTGCTTTTTATATGAAACGACCCTTGGCATATATCACGGCCGCATGGAGCGGCGATCATACCGCGGATACCAGGCAGGCGGCGCAATACTGCCGAGAGGTATATGAGGCCGGGTTTTCCCCGCTTTGTCCACTGCTCTACCTCCCCCTGTTCCTTAACGATTCGATCCCGGAGGAGCACAAAAGCGGCATCGACATGGGCCGCGATCTCCTTAAACGTTCCCATGTGGTGGTCTTTTGCGGCGCGGGCATCGATGAATCGGTGAAGAACGATATTGCCATTGCCGGGCGCTTGAACATAACAGCCACCACGCTGGATGGGATTCTTACCGTCAAAACGCAAGGCCAGGCAAAAGCGGATGCTTGAAGCCTTTGTCACGAATTTGGGCCGGTATAACGAGGGGTATTTGGATGGGGAGTTTTTAAAGCTCCCCGCCACCACTAGGGAAGTCCAGGCCCTTTTGAAGCGTATCCATGTGGATGGGGTGCGATATGAGGAAATCTTCATCACAGACTATGAAACCGATATTTCCGGCCTGTACGATTGCCTGGGCGAGCATGAGAGCATCGATGAACTGAATTATTTGGCTTCCCTGCTGGAGGACATGCAAAAGTGGGAGCAGGAGAAGTTCGCCGCTGCTTTAGAGCGGGGCGAACATACGGGTAGCGTGAAGGACTTAATCAATCTGGCGCAGAATCTGGATTGCTTTGAGCATTACCCGGATATTTCGGATGTGGAAGATTTGGGCCGCTATTACATTGCGGAAATGTGTACTCTGTCCGTACCGCCCCATTTGGAGAACTACATCGACTACGAAGCTTACGGGCGGGATATGCACCTGGACGAGAACGGGAGCTTTATAAACGGCGGCTATATCGTGAGAAATGGCGATAGTTTTGCAGAGTATTACAACAACCGGGACGATCTGCCGGAGGAATATTGCATTTTCGCTTACCCCGAACCGGAAAAGTTCATCCCAAAGCTGCTGGCCTCCTATCGGCAGATGATCAGCGAAGCGCCCGCCATCCCGGATCGTTCCAGACCCGAGAAGGAAGAACGGTAAAAGCCACATCGGGCCAAGTTGGCCCGATGTGACAAAGGAGGCGATTGAGTGCAGGAGGATATAGAACGCCGAACGATTGCCGTTTCCATTACGGCAACCAAGCTCACCGCAAAGGTTCTGGCCAAGTTCTTGCTGTTGGTTCTAAGGAAGATCCAAAAGGAGCATCAAAAGAGCCTGCGTCCTCACGGCAGGCAGAGCGTGAAAAAGCTAATGAACCATGGCGTTGCTACCAACACCCTGCCCCTTGACGGCGCAACCCGCCTGTTTGACCGTGTAGCCCGAAAGTGGAATGTGGATTACTCCTTCCACAAAACCGGGCCTAAAAAATACCTGCTTTTGTTCAAAGCAGGCCAGGCAGACGCCATTACCGCCTGTTTTGCGGAATACACCAAGCGGGTGTTGAACAAGGGCAAAAGCAAGCGCGCCCCTATCCTAGAACAGCTTAAAGCATTTTCGGAGCATGAGCGTATCAAGCCCCGCCAGCATGAGCGTGTAAGGGAGGCGGCACGGGATGAACGCTAAGATCAAAACCTACCTGCTGCCCAACATCCCCTATCTGTTCGTATTCTGGTTCTGCTTAAAGCTGGGTACAGCCTACCGCCTGGCTCCAGGCGCGGACTTCGCCCATAAACTGATCGGCATTGTGAAAATCATTGGCCCGGCCTTTCAGGTTATCGCGCCGGGCAGCAATGGCTTTGACTGGCTGGTGGGCCTGGCCGGGGCAATCCTTATCCGGCTGCTGGTGTGGAACAAGGTGAAAAACGCAAAGAAATTCAGGCGGGATGTGGAATATGGCAGCGCCCGATGGGGTACGCCCAAGGATATAAAGCCCTTCATAGACCCGGTTTTCCGAAACAACGTAATCCTCACCTGGACGGAATTTCTCTCCATGAACACACGGCCCAAGAACCCTGCTAATGCCCGAAATCTTAATTGCTGCATCATTGGATCGTCCGGTTCGGGCAAGACTCGCTTTTGGCTTACCCCGCAATTGCTCCAAGCGCACAGCAGCTATGTGGTGGTAGATCCCAAGGGAAGCCTCCTCGGACAAGTAGGTTCCTTCCTAAAAAAGCAGGGTTATAGGATCAAGGTGTTTAACAGCATCGATTTTTCCAAATCCATGGGCTACAACCCCCTGGCCTATATCAGGACGGAATCGGATATTCTGAAATTCGTTAATGTCTTGATTGAGAACACCAAGGGGGATGGCAAAGAGGGCGATCCCTTCTGGACAAAATCGGAAACCTTGCTCTATTGCGCCTTGATCGGGTATATCGTATTCGAGGCCCCGGAAGAGGATCGGAATATCAATACGTTAGTGGACATGCTGGGCAGCATGGAAACGAGAGAGGATGATGAAACCTTCAAGAATGCCGTGGATTATATGTTCATGGGGCTGGGAAAACGTGACCCCCAGCATTTTGCCGTGCGCCAGTATAAGAAATTCAAGCTGGCCAGTGGCAAAACCACGAAATCCATCCTCATTTCCTGCGGGGCCAGATTAGCCCCCTTTGACATTGGGCAGCTTCGGGAAGTCACATCCTACGATGAAATGGAGCTTGACCGCATGGGGGATCGGAAAACAGCTACTTTCTTCATTATCAGCGACACGGACAGTACCTATAACTTCATTGTAGCCCTGGCCTTTTCGCAGATGTTTAACCTGCTATGCGAAAAAGCAGACAACGTTCACAATGGGCGCTTACCCCACCATGTGCGGGTACTATGGGATGAGGCCGCAAACACCGGGCAAGTGCCCCAGCTTGAAAAACTGGTGGCCGTTATTCGCTCACGGGAAATCAGCCTTTGCCTGTTTTTACAGGCGCAGAGCCAGTTAAAGGCGCTTTATAAGGATCACGCTGAAACTATTATGGGCAATATGGATAGCGTGATCTTCTTAGGCGGCCGGGAACATTCTACCATTAAGGAGATTTCGGAGGTTTTGGGCAAAGAAACCATATCCATGCAGACCGAGAGCCGCACAAGGGGGCAATCGGAAAGCTACGGACAGAATATG
>DHOG01000166.1:20863-21017 GCA_002410715.1 Ruminococcaceae bacterium UBA5396
CATATCCATGCAGACCGAGAGCCGGACGCGGGGCCAGCAGGAAAGCTATGGCCAGAATATACAGCGTTTGGGCAAGGAGCTTATGACCATAGACGAGTTGACCACCCTGCCCGGCAATATGTGTATCTTACAGCTTCGCGGGCCGCGGCCCCTT
>DHOG01000166.1:21346-30413 GCA_002410715.1 Ruminococcaceae bacterium UBA5396
GGACATTCTCAACTATGACGATGTGGATGATCCCGAAGCGTTTGCGTAAAAAGAGCAACATCGGGCCAACTTGGCCCGATGTTGAACGGATTCATATAAGCGTGAGTTTGAGGTTATGCCGATGTATGCGCTTATAACGAGTTCCACTCCTGCGATAGAGGAAAGCGAAACTCTTTATCAAAAATAGAGATAGCAGCTTCTATGACATCAACTATCTCACCGAAATCACGGTCTTGACCTTTGATTTTCTCATTCCTTAAACCAGTAGTTAATTGTAACGCTGTTCCCAATAATGCAAGATGAGAGTCTCGCGTTTCTTCATATGTTGATTTCGTTGCCAATTCACACTGAATTTTAAGGCAGTATAAATAATGGCGATGTGAATGACCTTCTTTGTAGCCAGTAGATGATGGCATTGCGCCCTCAAACAAAAACCGACTAAAGTCGTTTGCCATAATCGCTGGTGGCTCCATTCTCGAAAGTAGGTTCGCGCGCTTAGCAACATCAAGATAGGTAACTTTATATTCCGAAAAGGCTTGTGGGCAATAGTACCATGTCGATCGTCTACTAGGTTCATTATCGGTATTGGTTACGAAATGTTCAGGCTGAAACCAACGAACATTTAGGAAATTCCCTGCAGCAATAGCGTCACATTTTGCTAAAGCAAGGCAAAGCATCTGATGGCTAGCATAACCTACTATAACACTCTTTCCTTGCCGCTTAATTCCAGCGACAAGGGCAAGTAGATTTGTAACCCAAAGCGGCTTGTCGACGAGGTAGTAACTTTCGGGGTGTTCGCACACAATATAAACCCCGTCGACATCCCACTGATTTGCGAGCTGTACTATTTTCTCTATTTGATTCTGATCATATAGAACATCTTTTGCCAAGGCGATCGTATGAATTAAATGCTTTCCTTTCGCAATCTGCTTTGCACGTGTGAAAATGGAAGCTTGCATCTTGCCCCATAGGTCATCAATTTTCCCGGCTATATTAGACGGCAAAATAAAAGCATCCGATTGAATTTGCTCGTTAATCCGATTAAGCGATTCCAGAACATCATCACATTCGCCAAGTTCAATATTCGTAAGATTAACTTTTGGCCAATATGAATACTTTTGAAGGTTTTTATGATATTTTCGCGGGCTGTACATCTGCGGGTCAAGCAACACTTTTCCATTAGATTTTCTTAACGATTGTGAAAACGATGGCAGTTTATCTTCGGGCATATTCAGTGGGCTCAAAATTACTGTGGCACCTTTCCATAGTGCAGAAAGATCAGTGCAAATGCTCTTCATTCCATGCCCCATTTGAATATAGAATTTCATTGTTGTGCCTCCCTAGTATTGGAATGTAGATTTTGCGCCACTTAGCCAGTTCAATGCCTGCTCTGCATTATTAGGTCTTCTCGATGGATACTTACCCATCAGTGAACTTAATAAGCCCATAAATTGTTGTTGGGTATCGCCAACAATCTGGAAAGTTGCAGGTGAAACGGTTTCTGTTCTTTGAAGGATCTCCAAATGGCTCGTTGCGCCATCGCTAAATGGATTTCGCCCGGTGACACACTCATAGGTAACCACCCCAATAGAAAACAAGTCTGCTCGTGAATCAATATCACTCTTTAAGTTGTTGAACTGTTCAGGTGCCGCATATCCGGGCGTATGCGGGCCAACCATAGCCTCAGTTTTCGTAAGCGATGGAGCGCCAAGTATTCTAGCAATTCCAAAATCCAAGAAGAATACTTTACCCTGCGATGAGACAATGATATTCTCTGGCTTTATATCGCGGTGAACGATATTGCGGAGTTCAAGTCTCTGGACAAATAACAACCCCTGCTCTAAAAACCCAACTGCTTCTCTTAAGGTAAAGCGATCATCTCTCTCAATACGCTTGCGGAGCTCTTCTCCATCAACTTTTTGCTCAATAACAAACAGGGTGTCCGCCCCTTCATAGATGACTTGACCTACTTCGTAAATCGTTGGAACACAATCAAGAGATACGCTTTCACTTATGCTGATTTCGCGTTGAGAGCGAGCATCTGCCTTGAAGAATAATTTAACTACAATGTTCCCGTATTGCTGATGTGTAGCACTGAATACCGCTTTTTGTCCACCCCGAGCAAGTGGTGTCAGGTTTCCAAGAACTGCTTTTAGCGTTTCAAAATCCTGCATCTAATTTTCTCCTTTGTGCACTATTGCCTTTCCAATCCATTCGTTAAATTGATAGGAAAGGTAACTTGACGGAAGCGCATATTGCTTGGCTTCAACAAATTTTTTAAATCGAGGGCCGTTGCAGTATAACCCGACACCATATTTAGAAAACGCGCGCACTGTTTCGTTGTTAGGGCTTGAGGAGTTAGTTAGTGCATATGAGTGCGAGGCAAACCAAGTATTGTGAAAGGATTGCTCGATAACCTTGCTGATGTCATTTAACTTTGCTTCAACAGCAATTAATTTTGTAATGCTAAATACATCTCGCAATTCGCGTACTCTCCAACCGCCGGAACGATATGATATTAGCTTTGCATCCATGAGCTTTTCAAGTGAGATTATTGTTTGTTTCTCCGGAAAGCCTAGCTTCGTAATTATTTTTGAGCCGCTTAAATTCCCCGCATAGCAAAGATGCGAAAGTAGCTTTAAATCATATGTATCCAATTTTTCACGTTCATCAGACCAATTGTGGAGAATCGATGGAAGATACGATGCCAAAACGACATCCGGGAACCCCGATTCTACCCGAGGTTCGATAAATACAGCTAACTTTGTTTTTATGTTATTATGTAAAAAATGGTTGCAGTAATAATCGATAAACTGTTTGACAAGTGTAAATTCATCCCCAACAGTCGCGTTGCGCGTATAAAGCCCAATATCGGGCCGGCTACTATCAAGAATCATAACTTGGCTCATAAAATAAATCTCCCATTATCTTCCATCAGGGGATTCCTTGACGGTTTTCATTCTGCGCCAGCGGGCTTCGCCATGTATTTCGGTATGAGCTATATCCTTCTCAATTTTGTAGCACCCTTTACCCACCCTTTTACATAGATGGATTGGATCCGAGATTCCGAAATATCACAAAAAGGAGAGGCCGTTTGTACTACAACTTAATCAGGCTTCATCCGCTACATCTCATCTGCTTATAGATGCAATTATACTACTGCTTACAGTACCCTGTCGAGTGCTCACTATCGTGCGGGGTAAATGCAAGGGGAAGAATATTGTCCTGAAGGCGACATAAAACAACCAGAAAGGAATACCCTGCACATACCCCACAGACCTCGGCATTCCCACATCGGGCCAAGTTGGCCCGATGTTATGCAATCAGCTTGAATTATTATATAACTCAAGCTGACCTACTCAGTCTTGTGTATCAGAACTATATTTTTCCTTAATGTCATCAGCAACGTCATCAATTTCAGGGAACAATGATGCTTTTGTGATACCTAAAATGCCAAGTTGCTTAATGATCTCTGCCTTTTTATCAATTATAATTATTTGCTTCTTGCCATCTTCGGTATATCTGAAGCTATTAAGATCGTATCTGTCTTTGGAGTCGTTGCCCAAATTGCAAAGTCCCGTTATAATAAATGCTCCTTCTTGCTTCATAATTCTTCGATTGTTCTTCAAAGAGCAAACGAATAGATTCCTCAATACATCTTGCTGCTGTATTTCACTCTTAAATGCTGGCTTTTCGGTATGTATTTCATGGAGTAGCATAGGTATTGCTTGATTAAATTTTGCAATATCCTCCTCGTCCTTAGCGATATTATAATATCGTTTCTTGGTCTCAAAACTCAGAAGAGGAAGGCTTGATAAGATGGAAACAGCATCACTTCGGGGATATTTGACTTCATGTCGGAATACATCGAATAGTATTATTTCACCATAGCGTGTTGCAGCATTGCAACACGCAAAATAAAGAGCTACCAGCGGATTTTTTGTTATATCTAACATACGAGTCGGAAGGCCGTAATGCTGCATTTCAACTAAATAGTCTAAATGGCTACGACAGCCGTCAAAATCTCTTAGGTTATCATTGATAAGCTGCAATAGTAGAGCCTCAATTGTAGTTTCAGTTGGCATGTAGCGATCATCATTATAAAGGCATGACAAAGCAGAATTGTTTTTTACGAGTAACCTGTGCCACTCGACTTTGCGATAGAGAAAGGAAATGTATTCGTTCATATCGCAATAACCGTCAACCGACAATTTATCTAAGAATGTTATCTCAAATGCTTTTTTAATAAAAGGATGCTTATAGATGTTTTCAAAAAAGAAGAAGAACATTTGAATTACCCTTCTTTATACATTCATTGAATAATAATTTGATTATATACCAAGATTCAACCCTGAACAACAAAATAAGGAGATCTATTATGCCCCGATCCCCTCCCGTAAATCGAATCCCACCACATCGGGCCAACTTGGCCCGAAATCTCCCCGCCGCCATCATGGCGGCTTTTTTATTGGAAACTATCGGAAAGGAGGTAGATAGATGAAGCTGAGAATTGCAGCCATGGCTTTGGCTTTGCTCGTATCGTTCGCCGCCCTGCCCGCATATGCGGCAGATGCGGGGAATGTATCCCTGGAGATCGGCGCATCCGATCTGTTCGCATCCGTGCCGCTTTGCACCTATTGGTACACGCAGGATAACAGGCAGGGCAGCACGCCGAACATGGCCATCTTCAACCATGGCTTTTCACCCATCACCGTAACCAGTGCAAGGCTCCCGAGCAGTACAGCGGTTATCGCAGGCATTCCCTGTGATATCATGCCATCCCTGCACCAGGATTTTGCGCTCACCGAAAACCCGGCCAGCCTGTCCATACAGAAGAGGGCAGTCAAGCAGACGGTCATTTTCACCATTTCAAACGGAGGTTAAGCAAGTATGCACGAAGAATTCAACTCCAATCTCAGGAAGCATCCCACAAAGGGCAACAGGTGGCGGGATATCTGTATGATCATCCTTGCTATCCTGCTTCTCATTTCCCTTTCCCTGCTTATCGTGAACAAGTACATCATCGTAAACTGCAGCGCAATAGAGCCGCAGTATATCATCCCGGAAGCAAATGGCGAGGTATTTGACGGTATGCTGCCCACGGACAACCCGGATGAGGTGTTAGCCCTCTTGCAGGAGAAGGTGGACGAAAACCAGTTTGCCTTCCGTATTAACGCTAACCCGGTTTTTTCCGGTGATTGCAAGAAGGGGAACCTGCGCATTGAAAACCCTGCTCGGAATATCTACGGTATGCAGATTGAGCTTATCTTGGACGAAACCGGGGAAATCCTGTATGCCTCGCCCCTTATCAAGCCCAACCAGTACATCGAGCATGTGGGCCTTAGCCGGAAGCTTACGGGCGGCAGCCATGCCGCCACCGTGCGCTTTGTTGCCATCCATCCCGATACTAACGCTTACATGGGTGAGGTTGCAGCCGCAATCACCCTGGGCGTTGGCAAATAAATATGAAGGAGAAAAATTATATGAAGAAGATAAAGAAACTGCTTTCCCTGTTCTTAGCCCTGGTCACGCTGCTGGGCCTCTCTACCACCGCCTTTGCCGCCGGGCTGATCATGCCGGATCAAAACGGAAACGTAGCAATCGGCAAGGATGAAGTCACCATCGGCATTGAGGGCCGGGTGGAGCCCATCACCCTAGCCGCAACCTGTAACATAAGTACCTATCTTTCCATCGATCCCAACCAGCCGGAGGACAAGCAGTTCATTTCCCCGGTCATCACCGTAACCAATGATTGCAATGCACCCATCACCCTGTACGCCGTGGGTATGAAAGCCACGGGGGATGCGCCCAAGGTCGTGGGCCAGGATAAGTTCAGCGCGGAGGGCTGGAAACAACTATCCCGCGCACAGACCCATGCCAATATCGCCCTGGGCTTGAAGTCTGCTGATACCGGCAGCATCAACATGTGGTTTGCGGAGGAAAGCGCCCAGCAGACCGCGGCGCTTTGCCATATCCCCTTCCAAGGCCAGCAGCGGATGAAGCTGCAAGCACAGTTTGGCCGGGCTTGGGATGGCGGCGAAAGCTTTAAGTTTGGCATGACGGTTAAGATCGGTTTGCAGCAGTAGTTTCCCGGCGCTAAGTTGGGAGCCGCCCTGCCTGGGCGGCTCCCTGGAAAGGAGTTGATACCATGGGCCGAAAACTACTCTCCCTTGTGCTGATTGCCCTTTTGTTACTCTCTACAGCATCAACGGCCTTTGCGGTGGAGGGCGAAGAAGTACATATCCAAAATGAATGCACGGAACCGCATGACCATAGCGATCACGGAGAAGGGGAGGCGGAAGGGGCATCCATCCCGAAGAGCGCCGGACCTGAAACACCCCTGACGCACACCCATGACGAAGATGGAGCGGCGGTAGCCACTCCTAGCGATGTGGAACCGCCTGCGTATAGTATTTGGCCGACACGGAGCGGTTGGGGCTTTGGTATGCCGGGGCCTCCCCCCAAGCCGGGGATCAGCCCGCTTCTTGTGGGAAGCCGCCCCTGCCTGTTTAATGGTTGCTCGAACAGCGTAACCGTAACGGGCAAGCACAGCTTTGTGTGCAACACACATAAGTGCAAAATTGCCGGGTGTCCCTGGGTTTATTATCAGGAGAGCAATAAGCTTTGCCAGGTACATGCGGGCAGGACAAACATTACCTGCCAGATATCCGTATCCGGCGGCCTGTGCGGCCTGCCCTCCGTAGGGAACGGTTCGCCCTGCTGCTGGTATCATCATTGTCCAGGCTGCTTTGGCCCCGGCAATGGTGACGGAACCCTTTGCGATCTCTGTATGCAATGCTGGGTGCCGGGATGTCCGAACTTCTCCACCTGCACCAACGAGTGTGATTTGCATTGCCCGCATACATGCAAGGTGCATCATGCCAACCATTGCACATCCTGCCATACCGATCCCTGTACATGTCTTCCGGCCAACCCTACTATTAGCGTAGGTCCCTGGAACAGCATGGATAACACCGTTTCCGTGGTTATATCGGCTGCACGCGCTACGGCCATTGAGCTATATACTTCGAGTGGCACGATATTTGCCACTTTAAGCGGCTCAAGCGGAACGCATATCTTCCGTTACAATGCCCCGCAGAACAATGGCAGCTATTATGTGCGGGTAAAGAACGCCAAGGGCTATAATACTGGGAGCTATCCATTCCAGATATCCACGCTGGATTTGGCTGCGCCCGTCATAACAGGCAAAACCATACAGCCGGATAACAGTGTATGGGCCTCGTCCAAAACGCTGACGGTAACGGCAACGGACAAAACTAACGTCGCCTTTTCCCTCCGATATGCGGATGGTTCTGCTGTTCCCAGCTGCCCGGACAAGGCCGGAACCGCTAGCGGCTCCACCTTTACCGCTGCGTGGGCAATCACAGAGGCCAAGACCTTCAAGATCATAGCTTCGGATAAATGGGGCTATGCCTCTGAAACCACGATTGCGGTATCCGGCATTGATGGGCAAAAGCCTGCGAAGCCTAGTGTTTCGCTATCGGATACCGGGGATTGGCATAACAAGCCTGTAACTATCATCATTTCCGGTAGCAGCGCCGCCAGTGGAATTGCCTATTACCAATACCGTGTGGATGGCGGTGCGTGGCAGATAGGCAGTACGGTTATTGTTTCCGCAGAGGGTATTCATACGGTGGCAGCAAAATCTGTAAGCGGCGCGGGCTTGGAATCGGATATCGTAAGTGCAACCGTCAAGATTGACCTCACCAAGCCAACGGCCCCCTATACCCTCTCCCCGGATGGCTGGACAACGGATACAGTGACCATAACCCTAGCCGCAACAGATGCGGGCGGTTCCGGCTTGGCCAGAGTAACCCTTCCTAATGGCCGAACGGTATACGAGTTTTCCAGCATCCAATTCCCCGTATCTCAAAACGGGGACTACCGCTTCACTCTCATGGACAAGGCCGGGAACAGCGCTGTTATCGTAGTCCCCGTTACGAACATCGCGATACTGGATGTGACCGCCACGCTGAACGCACCCTTTGTCATATCTCCCAACACCGATAGGCTGTACGCCGGGGATATCTCCTTTCAGAACCATTCCAATGTGCCCATCAGCCTCACGCTCCAAGGTATGGCCGCCTATGGAAACGCGCCGGAGCTTGTAAGCCCCAGCGCGAAGGCGTGGGAAGCCCTGACCGCTTCGGAGACTAAACGCTTTCTTGCGCTTGGCTTTATTGGCAATGGCGTAGACTTCTGGGTAGACGAACAGCCCCATGCTCTCGGCGTGATCGCTAAGGACGGTACAGCCAGCTTTGCCATGCAGGGCCGGTTCGGATACGCGTGGGAGCAAGCGGAGAACTTTACGTATGGCATGGCGGTGAAGGTGCAGATCGCCGGATAGGAACCCAGCAGGCGCATAGACAGCATTTATGGGACATCGGGCCAAGTTGGCCCGATGTCCCGCTGCATATGGCAAACAAAATACAACATGGAGGTAAAGAATGGAGTTCTTTCAAAGTGCAGTTACCACCTTGCAAACCTTGGTTGTCGCCCTGGGCGCGGGTCTTGCGGTGTGGGGCGTAATCAACCTGCTGGAAGGGTACGGCAGCGACAACCCGGCAGCCAAAAGTCAAGGCATCAAGCAGCTCATGGCCGGAGGCGGCGTGATCCTCTTGGGCACTACCCTAGTGCCGCTACTCTCAACCCTGTTCTAAGGTAGCGTAGTATGGAATTTCTCACCGACTGGATCAACGAATGGGTCAAGGGCGTGCTGGTGGGCGGTATCCTGGGCAACCTCGGCGGGCTTTTTGACAACGTGAACAATCGGGTCGGAGAGATCGCTTCCCAGGTGGGAACCACCCCGGCTGCGTGGAACGCCGGGGTGTTCTCTCTCATACGGCAGCTTTCCGAAACGGTTGTCCTTCCCATTGCGGGGCTTATTCTCACCTTCATCATGTGCTACGAGCTTATCCATATGATCGTGGATCGAAACAATCTGCATGAGATCGATACCTGGATGTTTTTCAAATGGGTGTTCAAAACCTTTGTGGCGGTGACGATCCTATCCAATACCTTTAACATCGTTATGGGGGTATTTGAT
>DHOG01000166.1:30462-31593 GCA_002410715.1 Ruminococcaceae bacterium UBA5396
GGAGGGGTACGATACCTGGATGTTCTTCAAACGGGTGTTCAAGACCTTTGTGGCGGTGACGATCCTCTCCAACACGTTCAACATCGTTATGGGGGTATTTGATCTGGCCCAAAGTGTGGTGCAGAACGCAGGGGGCCTTATCGGCAGCAGCACGGCGGTTTCGCCCGGCATGATGGGAGCCTTTGAATCCGAGCTTATGGCCATGGACATAGGCGCGCTGATCGGGCTATGGATGCAGACGCTTATTATTGGGATCACCATGGTTGCCCTGAACATCATCATCTTTGTGATTATCTACGGCAGGATGGTGGAAATCTTCATGCTGACCAGCCTGGCCCCCATACCCTTTGCGACCTTGGCGAACCATGAGCTTAGCCATACGGGCCAAAACTATTTTAAATCCTTGCTGGCCATTGGCTTCCAAGGGCTTTTGATTTTGGTGTGCGTGGGCATCTACGCTGCGCTAATCCAAAACATTTCCATTGGCGGCGATCCCATAGGGGGATATGGGCCACCATGGGCTACACCGTTCTTTTGTGCTTTACCCTATTAAAGACGAGCAGCCTGGCTAAATCAATTCTTGGAGCGCATTAACATTAAATAAAAAGGAGCATTTTCAATATGAACAATACGGAAGCAGCCATTCGCCGGGAGCAGGCGCAGCAGGAAACTCAGCCCTGCCTTTCAAGCTGGAAGTAACCGTTCGTCCCATCGAGCCGCGGGGTAAGCTGATTGGCTTTGCCAGCGTAAATTTCGGCGGCGTGATCGTGGATGATTTCAGGATATTTGACGGGGAAAAGGGCATGTTCGTGGCGAATCCCAGCAAAGCGGATAGTTCTTCTAAATCCGGGTTCCGCAGTACGGCGCGGGTTGTTGACCCGGACTTGCAGACCCAGCTAAACGTGGCTGTGCGGGATGCGTATATCAAGGAGGTTGAGAAGTTGCAGGCCCGCGCCGCTGCCGTGCGGCACACGCCCGAAAAGCCGCGCATATGGGAACAGCTTACCGAGGGGGCCGATCAAGCAACGAAGGATACCGTCGAACAGCCCGCGCCCGAAAAGGGCAAAGCAACTAAAAGCGCGGAGCGGTAAATGGATGTGCTTTTTGTAGCTGTTCGGTGTAGCCCTCTTC
>DHOG01000088.1 GCA_002410715.1 Ruminococcaceae bacterium UBA5396
GTACCATTCACGGTATGTCATATCGGCAGGGACCTTATATGTTTCGCCTTTGCCGTTTCTGGCGGCACGGGTATTATCCGAGTCCAATTCATCATTTGGAATATATGGGATTGTTTTAGACCGGCAGAATGGATGCATCGGCGGCATATTAACACCTACCTTTCCTTCACTGACCGGAAAAATTTTTCCATCCATACTTCGGCAGATTTCCGACGTTTTGTAATCAAGCACTGCCCGAAACTGAAAACGCTGTGTCCCGTTTTCCCGGTAAGCCAAGAGGTTGGCTTTCGATGATACCTGACTATTTTCAGTACGTATCAAGCGTCGCGCCTGATATGCGCTCATATCCATAGCTTTTTTAAGTTCTGCCGCCATTTGTCCGTTTGACGTTCCCTGAATAGCTCCGCTGGAGACAATTCTGTTCAAATATCGTGCAAGCGATATACGGTGATTGCCCCATATGCGTTCGGAATAATTTTTACTTTTCCAAGCTGTGAAAGATGCCGCTTCAATTTGATTTGTGCTGATTCTGTTAAAATTATTTCCGAAGCCTAAAAACTGCTGACGGTCGAAAATAGTTTTATAGTATACTTCTTCAAAATTTTCCGTAAGGCTTTTTCCGGTTTCCTGAGAATAATTTCCGTAGAGGTTGGTTGCAAGCATATTAAGCTGCAAAATTAAAAGTTCCTCCCGGCTGACCGAACGCCTGTAATACAATTTATCAAGCAGTTTTTTAGCCACGGCATCCTGCGGATATTGTTGTGTGAGGCGTTGATATTCTTTCAGTGTCATATTTAGTTCTGTTCGGTCTGAGATAATTGCTTTAGCCGCCTGATAGCTGATTTTTTCCTTGTCGGCGTATTTCCGATAGTAGCCGTTTATTTTGCGCTGCATTTCATGTGTACAGCGTTTAAACCAGCGGGTGACAAGCTGTGCTTTCCGCTGTGCGTACTGATATTCGCGAATGGCGTTCTCCTTTGCCCGCTCCAGCCAGTAGTCGGCATTTTCCAATTAAAAGACCCCCTCGGTGTTGCCCTCACCATCACCTGTATTTTCTTCGGCAGCCTGTTCCGCTTGTTTTTCTTTTAGTTCTTTTGCAGGGTCATCAATTTCAGGATACATGCCGATTAATGTTTTTTCCGAAAGGATGTCGCGCAAAAGATTAATTATTTGTGCCGCTTCATATGTATTAGCAACTGCTGAACGGTCAAAAGATAGTTTAACGTTGCGCCAATCATAATTGGTATTGTGCAGGGCGTTAATGTATTCTGTGATTAGCCTTACCTTTTTTGTTTCGGAAGAACGGAAATACGTTTCTTTTTCAATGCACAGCTCTTCAAGTCCAAACAGCTTATATTTAATGGCCACTCCGGAGAGATTTCCGGCAAACTCTTCATCCGTCAAATTCGGTACCTGACTTAAAAAGAAAATATCCTTGAAAGTCCGCTTTTTATGGTTTTCCGCTTTTGTGTCATTAGTATCCTTTGTAATAAATCCCGGTTTGCAGCCTTCCGGAGCGTATATTACGCGGTTTTCTTTCATTACCTTCGCGCTTTCAGATGCCGACATCTCATTGCCGTCTTCATCTTCCGCATTAAGATCATCAATTCCTTCAAAAACCAAATAAGCGTCCGAAAAAGAATCCAAATCATTAGACGTGTCGCTGACTGCCCTGTCGTAAGTGTCAATCTGGGGAATCACGTCCTCAAAATCGCCCTTCAGTTCCGCGTTATTCATCCTTATAATTACCGGCACGTCGGAAAAGTTATGGCTGAACTTTTCCTGCAGTTGCCACTGCCCGCCACACCGGCGCATGAAATTATAAACGTAAAGCTTCGTATAAACATCCACATATTCCACATCGTTTCCGCTGCCGTCAATGCTTGTAAGTTTATATGGCCGAAGGACCATCGTCAAAAAATTAGCCGGCGTTTGGCTAAAAACGGGGATCATTTCATTGGCCTTGTAATACTGAGTTTTAAGCTTTCCCTCAGGGTTAATAAAAAGGAGTTCATACGAAATGCCGCGCTTGCTCATTTCTTTTGATTCCTCGAAGTGCTTGATTTTTGTCATATTGGAGTCAATAATATCATCGAGCGCTTCCTTATATGCCGTGTTGTAGTTATCGTCAGGGCTGTCGACTTCGTATTTAACGCCGTATCCCATAAAATAGGCCGTTGCGATTTTTGTAATATATTTAGCGAAGGAATGAGAAATCTTGTTGTTGGGTTTATCCGGGTCCTGCATGGTGCGGTTTTGAATTGCCGTCTCATTTTGATAGTACTTTTCAAGGATTGACAGCCTGTTCAAATTATGGCGGAACTTTTTTAGGCAATAATCTATAACTTCCGGTGTAACGTCAGTATCATCAGCCAGCTTAATTAATTTTGGACGCAAAACTCTGTTTTCTATATCACCTGTCACAAGCCAAACCTCCTTTTTCCGAATTTCAGGCGCTTTTTATTACCTCCGCAGGCAATGGTGCGGCAACCTTCCAATGCATCCGGGCCGTCATCGTGGTCGGCCATCGGAAAAAACTCCAATTGTTCTAACAGCCTTTTATGCTGCCGGTTAAACTTAATGTACTTGTTGTCAATATCGGGCTGAAGCGTTTCTATGCGCAGGACTTTATCGGATGTTTGCTGGACTTCACGTATAGGAAGGTATATTCCCCGCCGGGCGCTTTCTTTTGCTAATTCCGTTTTAAGAAAATATTGAAATTGGTTTGTTTCACAGCCGAACGCTTTATACTTTTTCCCATAGGCTTTTTTAATCCAAACCGCTTTACCGAGTACAGCGTCGATAATAGCGCTCGGAAGCCTCCGGTCCACGTCTGCGTCGGCCACATACATATATCCGGTACTTCTCGATTTTGCAATCGTTATAATTGCGGAAAAGTCGGATTTTTTGCTCTTGCCGAGCGACGGGTCGACAAACCCGTAAAAATTGAAGTCTTTGTCCGAGAAATTAACATCATGCGGATTGTAATAATCGAAGTTTTCTTTATTGAACAGGCAGTCTTCCGGGTCAATCGGTTCATTCTGCTCTTCCGAATTAAACGACGCAGCGCCCTCCGAAACTTTCATGAACATCAGGTCATAATATGAAAGCTTTTCTTCCCACAAGACTTTTGTGCCTTTTAGCATTGCCTGCTTATTTTTGTTAAAAAATGCCAAAGCTTCGGCCTTACGGTTTTTATTGTTTTTATTCGTCAATATGGTTTCCCAGATATTCCACAGCGGTGAAGCGGAAAAATTTAGCACGGCTTTGTATTTAACGCTGTTGTATTCCGGGTTGTTCATAACGTTGACCAGCAGACTGTCATAGTGAAGGACTGTGCCAATATAAACAAAATCCGTATATGTGTCGCCGCACTTGGAAACGGCTTTATAAAACCAGTTCTTAAGCTTTTCCCGTTGCTCCGGGGTTCGGACATTTTCGTCGTTTTCAATATCGTCGAGGACTATCAGGTCCGGCCTCCAGTTTTTATGTTTTAAGCCGCGAACTTTCTGTCCGGCACCCTTGGCCTGTATTTTTATTTTTGTCTTTGTAACAATAACATCTTCACGCCACACATTTCCGACAATATTGCCGAAGTCTTCGGTAATGGCCTCGTTTTCCTCCAACTCATCGCTGATTGCTTCAAGAAAGCTCGCGGCCTGAGGGTAGGTATCCGACAAAATCAAAATATAGTGCTTATAGTGGTACAGCACTGCATGAAGATCATCTTTAAATGTAAGGTTTGTACTTTTTGCGTGGCCGCGCGGAGCCGCTACAGCGTGGTGGCAGCCGGGCTGCGCGTCAACAATTTTAGGTTGTGTGTAAGGGTTAAATCCTTTAAGAACTCCATCAGTCCAGATTTTATCCAATTCATAATGAAATTTTGGGGACGGTTTTGAAAAATAATGCGGCAAATAGGCGTTTCCGAAAAACGCAAGGTCGATTGCGCCAAGCTGTTTTCTAATGCCTGATTCCCCAACCATCGGCGCGCCGTTTTTCATCCGCTGTGCAATAGCCTGCCGTTCCGAAGCGTGGTCGGGATATGCCGCTGTATCTAAATGTTTTAAAATCAGTTTCTTTAAATCGTTTAAATTTTCCTCATATTTTTCCTCTTCATCATCGGTAACGGATGACATAATATCATACAGCTTATTTAATTTTTGCTTTTGTAAACTTATCAATTTTCTGTCCTCCGTTTCTGCCGTTTTGTGCGCCGATAGAGCGCCGTAATTTATAGCCGCGTAATTTTGCCGATAACATCTGAAAAACTTTTTTAAACAGTTTTAAAGGGCTTTAAAATCATAAGAAAAGGAACCCGTATAAAATTTAAAGCGTTTTGGATGTGCGCTGCCATCCAAACAGCGAAAAACTGTCGGGTTCCTGTAATCTTATGTCGGTCCTTCACGGTTTGGGGACGAATCAACCCAACCCGTATCCGGACGTTTTTAAAACTCTTTTAAAATCTCAAGCGATAAATAAGTGATTTTAGGCTTTCCTAAAATCTTGACCTCCGCTTTAGCACGCCGGCGATGCCGGTCAAGTTTCAGCAGTTTTACATTTTCTCCTATCAGCGGACCGTCCAGCACTTTATATGTTCCATTTTTATTAAAATGGATCTTTGATGGCAAAAGCGGCTGCTCCCAACTTTCAATCCATTTTTCCTCTGTCGGTAAAAGCGGGGAAGGCCGGCTTCCAGTCCCTAATAGCCGGATAACTCCCTGTGTCCTTTTTAGGACGTAATACAATGTATCCGTGTATTCAATCCGCACAAATACGTAGCTTGGAATCACGACATAATCACGTTCCAGCCATTTACCGCCTGACCTGAGTACCCGCCGCTCATGCGCGACAGCGGCATGGATTCCGTTACGGGTAAGTGAATCCCGTACCATATCCTCTGATCCCGTCATGACCTGAAGAACATACCATTTCATAAGTTAATCCCCCGCAGATTGTTTTTCCTTTTCCTGCTTAAGGACGGTCATCACCTGTTCATACAGCTCCGGATGTTTTTTGGCCAAAATATCGGTAAGCAGTGATTGCGTGGCTTCCAGCGCGGCTTCCGTATCCGTTTTATTTTGCAGGTCTATCCGCCGCTTATAGCCTGCGGCGCGGATCAGGCCGTTCGCCTGTTTTAGCAGCTTATCAGGTGCAATGTTCTCCCATTCTTCCGGATTGACGCTGGTAATCGCATTAAAAACATTTTGTGATGCGACCCTCAAAATCGCTTCAGTCGAATCAAGGTTAGGATACTTATCCATTTCTTCCATCATCATTTTCATGTTTTCCTGCGACATCTTCAGCATTTCCACACTTGCAAGATACTTGCTTGCATAGCGGCAAACCGACATTTGTGACACGGATACGTTATGCTGGCTTAAATATTCGACAATTTCACGGTATGACTGGCCGCTAAGCAGCATCTGTTCAACGGTGTTTTTCAGTTCTTCAGGGAGAGCGTCTATTTTACCTGAACTTCGGTTCTTTTTTCTGCTCATTCCCATCACGCCTTTACCATTTTGTCGTTGATTTCACCGCCAAGCAAACGGATGCCGTGGGCGGTAACCTTGGCTTCCAGACGGGAATAATCGGTGTCTGCAATATCTGCGGGTTCTTTTGTTTCAATATTGCGGACTGTAATATATCCGGCTTCCGACAAAAAATTAATACAGTCCAGATATTCCGTTTCAGACATATCTGTCAATGCGTATTGAACTTCTTTTAGCTTTTCATATTTATGGCGCAAAATGTTAATAGTCCGAAGAACTTTTCCGTTATTTTCAATAAACTGCCCGGCCCGCATCTTTCTAAGCATTTCCTCTTTATCCACGGTTTGCCCCTCCTTTGTTCATTTGATAAATCATATCGTAGATACGGTCAAGCTTTTGGTCGGTGGCTGCTTGAGTTCGGTAAAAATCGTCCTTAAAAAGACATTTTTCTTTTAGCTCTCCCATATCTGCCGTAAGTTGTTTAATATCGTCACGCGATTGATCTTTATATGCCTTAAAGTCGTCCTGAGTGACGTAAGTCTGTTTAATTTGCTGTATGTCTTTGTCATGCTCATCCGTCTTTGATACTGTCCGCTTTAAAAAATAGCCGATTACCGCTATAGCAATAGTAACAAGCGTCGTGATAATCCACCAGACTTCCGCACTCATATTCAGTCCTCCGAGCATAAAAAATAGGGTATATTCATGTATAACATAAATATACCCTAAAAGTTCGGGGGGTACAAAG
>DHOG01000036.1:0-2322 GCA_002410715.1 Ruminococcaceae bacterium UBA5396
TGGATTTTTGGGCATCATGGTGTGGCCCCTGTCAGATGGTTGGGCCAATCATTGATTCAATCGCAGAAGAGTCCACAGATGTCAAAGTCGGAAAAATAAATGTGGATGAGCAGCAAGAACTGGCGCAAAAATTTAGCGTGATGAGCATACCCACCTTGGTCGTTGTCAAGAACGGGAATGTAGTCCAAAGCACAGTTGGCGCTAAACCCAAAGATGAGATTTTAGCTATGCTTGGCGCATGAAAAACAAAAGAGAGATCCTTATCATTTGTTTTTCGCTTGAGTTAACTCTAACAAAGCGGGTTTATCGATTATTTTCAGGCCGCCACGGTGAAGCTCAACAACGCCCTCGCTCTCAAAGTATTTGAGCATTCGCGAAACGACTTCCCGTGCGCTTCCAATATACCTGGCTATTTGTTCATGTGTCAGCGTGAGATTGTCCTCGCCGGTTTTTGAAGTCTCATCCAGTAAAAACACTGCCAGACGGGCATCAAAGCTCATAAACAGGATTTGCTCCATAGCCCACATGACGTCTGAAAAACGGTCAGCAGCCAAGTGTAGCGCGAAATTCTCGACATAAACATTATTACTTTGAAGTTGGGCAAAAACAGCGGAACTAATGAGCAATACATCTGTGTCTTTCTGAGCGTCAATAAAGACATCAAACGTGATGTTGCTCAGTAAGCAGGAGGCCGACAATATGCAAATCTCGCACTCTCTCAATCGGAAAAGAGTTACTTCTTTCCCGCTTTCAGATAAGATATAGGTACGTAGCTCGCCGCGTCTCACAAGCAGCACGCCAATGCACTCATTTGACGGACTGTGAATGCTATCGCCCTGCTTGTACGAAATTGTTTTTGTTCCGGAAATGAGCAACTCGGCCTCGGCGTCGGAAAGCTTATCCCAAAAGGGCAGCTCGGCTAATATTGATTTATAATCTTTGGTGTCTTGCATAAATTCTACCTCGATCTATGTTCCATACTATTATAACAGGAATAGATGAAAATGAGTAAAATATTCCTGCTATTGAAATAAAAGATAAAATCGTAATACATATCTTGCTATTTATAGCATTGCACAAAAGTTCATGACGAAAGGAAATATAAAATGGAAAAAGTATATCGCTTTAATCAGTCTGAAAAAAAGCTTGTAGAAAAAATCTTAGATGACGACGTAGCTATGATAAACCATATGATTCTGAATCAGGAAGATGCACTTCCCGAGCATGATTCAAATTCAAACGTATATTTGGTTGTCGTGCGAGGCGCAATTGAAATGCAGATAGCTGAGAATCCTTCAAAACGTTACGAGAAAGGAAGTATCATTAATATTCCAGGGAAAATCAAAATGAATATTTCAAATGTTGATTCAGAGCAAGCAGAGTTTTTTGTGGTAAAAGCACCCAGTCCACGGCTGTACAAATAATCACACAGCATAATATTTGAAAATATGTTGTGAAAGCAGTTAGACAGATTACACAGAATTACAACAATCAAAAAAAGTGCAGTTTTCCAAGCCGGTCGCTGCACTTTTTTGAAACGCTTATTTAAGATGATGTTAGTCTTGATCGCTTGTATGTCAGCTGCCTTGTTCCATTGGACCGCTGTATGAATTGATACCGCCAATATTTTTAACGCTGGTGTATCCCATGCTTTTTAAAGCATCTGCCGCTCTGCTGCTTCGCGCCCCGCTAAGACAATGTACAAAAAGCGGCGTAGACATATCGCTGACCAGCTGAGTAGTTTTGTCGATCTCAGAAACATCAATATTTTTGCTGCCCGGCACATGGCCGCTCCGGTACTCGTCCTTTGTCCGCACATCAAGCAGTACAGCGCCGTTTGTGTTTTTGAATTCGTCAACACCTGTATTGATATCATCTTTTTTAAAAAATCCAAACATGTTCATCTCTCCCGTTTTTTATTGAATGGTTGACACAAGCAAACCATCATTCTTTATGCCCATTATATCGAAGAAAGATGGAAATGATTGTGACTAAGTCACGGAGCAAATTTGTGTGTGCAGCAATGAGTTTCAATCAGTGACACGTATACACATTGGAAAGAACTCGGAAATGTTGCAAAAATATATGTGTTTAGGGGAAATCGTGCGATTGCCTGACCTTTTGGAACAGTGGGCTATGGTTTATATTTCCTACGGTGAATTATCTCTGCAATTCCATAATAAATAGGAATGGTAAAATAGATCAGCCAAGCAAATCCCCATCCTGTATTGGTGAAGGTAAGCACGAAAAACAGGATAATAGTCACAACCGGATATGGAAATAAAAACATGCCATATTTTCTGTCGTCTTTTTTGTCCGTAT
>DHOG01000036.1:2583-3514 GCA_002410715.1 Ruminococcaceae bacterium UBA5396
TTGTCCGTATCGGGAGATGATTCGGCTCGTTCCCACTTTGACACGGCCTGCCGACTAATCCCGATTTTCTCAGCCAATTCTTCCTGGGAGTATCCATTTTTCTTTCTGAGGTTAACCAAGCGGTTTGCAATTTCAATATTCATAAGAATGTGACCTCCATATTTGATATAACAATCATGCATCACATCGTATCGGTTGTGCTACCAAATCTGCTTTGAAAATCCGCAACTACCGGTTGCGCTTAGCGCTACAAATCAATCATACCCGCATTTCTAAATTATATCACATTCTCCAAAGCGTTGTTACAAACCGATTTAATATAAGTATCTGAATGCCCCCTGATATTTACTCTAGGGAAAATAGCAAAGATGTCTTAACTGTGACTTAGTCACAGAACAGATGGACGGAGTGTGCCATACTGAACTTGTGAAATATTAAACAAGCAAAGGAGCAGTGTCATGGGTAAAAAGGTTCTGATCGTTGGAGGAGTGGCCGGAGGCGCTTCGGCGGCAGCGCGGCTAAGGCGGCTGGACGAGAATGCGGATATCGTATTGTTTGAGCGGGGCGAATATATCTCGTTTGCGAATTGTGGGCTCCCGTATTATATCGGCGGGGAAATAAAGGATAAATCGGCGCTGACACTGCAAACGCCACAGAGCTTTAAAGCGCGGTTTAATGTGGATGTACGCATTCAGAATGAAGTTGTTGCTATCGATCGTGAAAATAAAAGTGTGACGGTAAAGCATACAGACACGGGTGAGACCTATCGTGAGAGCTATAACGAATTGATTCTGTCCATGGGCGCTGAGCCGATCAGGCCGCCTGTGCCCGGCATGGATTCCGCCAAAGTTTTTACTCTTAGAAATATTCCCGACACATATAGAATAAAGGGCTACATCAATGAGCGCCGGCCGCGTTCCGCAGTTATATC
>DHOG01000036.1:3748-10242 GCA_002410715.1 Ruminococcaceae bacterium UBA5396
TGGAGGTTACTATGGTCGAGCTTGCCGACCAGATTCTTGCGCCGCTGGATAGAGATATGGCATGCGAGGTACATCAGCATGTGCGCAGCAAGGGCGTAAAGCTGATGCTAGAAAACGCTGTGACCGCAATTTCAGAGACTGCAAATGGATTGCAAATTACGCTCAGCGACGGTGAAGTATTTGCAGATATGCTGATTCTGGCAATCGGCGTCAGGCCGGAAAGCAGCATTGCCAGTGAGGCCGGACTGCAAACAAACGAACGTGGCGGTATACTGGTGAACGAGAATATGCAGACCTCCGATCCACGTATTTATGCTGTAGGCGACGCGGTAGAAGTAATCAATTTTGTGACCAATCAAAAATCCATGGTTCCTCTTGCGGGGCCTGCCAACAAACAGGGAAGAATTGCAGCAGATAACATCTGCGGAATAAAAAGCAGTTTTACCGGAACGCAGGGCAGCGCCATATTGAAAGCCTTTGACCTGACAGTTGCCACCACGGGAATCAATGAGAAAACGGCCAAAGCACAAAATCTGGACTACGAGAAATCCTTTACTTATTCTGCGTCCCACGCAACATACTACCCCGGTGCGGTCAACATGTCCATCAAGACAATCTTCGACAAAAAAACAGGAAAGATACTGGGAGCACAGGTGGTTGGATATGACGGCGCAGACAAGCGTTGCGATGTGCTGGCAACGGCAATCCGCTTTGGAGCGACAGCAGCTGATCTCACAAAGCTGGAGCTTTGCTATGCCCCGCCGTTTTCTTCCGCAAAAGACCCGGTTAACATGGCCGGATATGTGGCAGAAAACATCATTGCCGGAAAAGTGAAGATTTTCCATTGGCATGACGTAAAGAAAATTCGACAAGACGACAATGTTGTTCTACTGGATGTACGTACAGAAATGGAATATGAAAACGGCAGCCTCAGTGGCTTTAAAAACATTCCGCTGGATGAATTGCGTAGCAGACTCTCCGAGCTTGACAAAACGAAAAAAATATATGTCACCTGCCAGATTGGCCTGCGTGGGTATATTGCCTGCCGCATACTTTCGCAGAACGGATTTGACTGTTACAACCTGAGTGGTGGTTACCGGCTTTACCAAACCATGTTTGGTGCTGGCCCCCCGGTGCCTAACAAAGCAAAAATAGATCCGGAAACACAGCGCCCGAAAGCAACACCTGTTGGGAAGACAATCCATCTTGACGCATGTGGGTTGCAATGCCCCGGCCCCATCGTAAAGCTTGGCGAGGCACTGAAAGATGCGAATGTAGGCGATACCATAGAGATTTCCACTACAGACCCTGCGTTTGCCAGCGACATTGAGGGTTTTTGCCGGCGTACGGGGCATGTGTTTGGCGGAATGGAGAGCAACAAAGGAACGGGTGTGGCACGCATTACAAAAACGGCTGCGGATGATTCTCCGCAGGCGTGCCAAACAGGTAATGGCAAAAACTTTATTGTATTCTCAGGAGATTTGGATAAAGCCATCGCATCTTTCATTATGGCAAACGCGGCGGCGGCAATGGGCAGGAAGGTGAGCATGTTTTTCACATTTTGGGGACTTAACATATTGCGCAAGCCGGAGAAGATAAGTGTTAGAAAGGATAGCATGTCCAAAATGTTTGCATCCATGATGCCGCGCGGGAGCAAGAAACTGGGACTATCCAAAATGAACATGGGTGGTATGGGCGCAAAGATGATACGTAAAGTGATGAACAACAAGCATATTTCCAGCCTGGAAGACTTAATCCAGACTGCACAGCAAAACGGTGTGGAGCTTATCGCATGCGCGATGAGTATGGATGTGATGGGAATAACGCATCAGGAGCTGATAGACGGTGTTACAACAAGCGGCGCGGCTGCCATGCTTGCCTTTGCGGAAGAAAGCGATATGAGCTTGTTTATCTAACATAAATATATAAACATCATAAACAACTATGCTGAATGTTGTATTTCCAACAGCATTCAGTTTTGTTTTGTGCTACTCTTTTATTAAAACATGAATATGCCTCGGATTAGGAGAAAGCGAAATGACCAACATGGCGATCGCCATAATCTATATTGCTATTCTGGTGGTAACGGTGGTATTTTTCCTCATTACCTATACTGGCGGGAATCGAAAGCGCCCCGTAGCAAAAGCATATCTATTCATAGCAATAATGATGCTGGGTTGGTTGGTATGCGAAATTCTTTTTTCGCTCACACAAAACAGCACGTTGGCCCGCCTGCTGTACGACTGGAAAATTCCATTTGTGGCTCTGAGCGTAACTTCAACGGTTCCCTTTACAATGTATTTTTATCATTTGGATCGTTATCTAAACAAGGCTACTTACATCTTGATCTATCTTATTCCAATTATAACGACGTTGTTTGCGATTACAAGTCCCCTGCATCATCTACTCCGGGAGGAATTGGTTATCACAACAAATCCAGTCTTGCACACGAGCTATAATGTGCGGGGTATCTGGTTTTGGGTACATTCAATACAAAGCTACATAACTGTGGCGGGTGTGTTGGTGCTCATAATCCGTCAGCATTACAAGATGCCGCGCGCTCAGCGTGCAGCGTCAAACTTTCTTTTATTCGGTATGACATTAACCTTAGCCTTCAGTATTATTTCCGTTTCCGAAATCTTCGCATCTCCTTTAGATATCACATTGATTGGCATGTGCATTGCGCTCATCTTCTTATATATTGGTACGGCCATAAGCGAAAAGGCTGGTTTCTTGTCGCTGGCTAGAGATGAAGTATTCAACAATATGAATGAAATGGTGTTTGTGCTGCATACCGACAATACGATTGCGGAGATGAACCAATCGGCAAAACGCTGGACAGAGCGGTTACAGATAGGAAAAGCGCAGAATTTTAATGATATAACAGATAGGCTGCGCGACGTCGGTGCTGACGTTAGACCCGCGCCGGATGAAGACGACGGAATGGATTTCTATCTTCCTGCAATTCAAGGAAGTGATACCATAGTAAATTTCAAAGAAAACACTATTACCGATGGTGATGGTGAGATTAAAGGGAAATTTTATCTTTGCACGGATGTTACTAAAAGCAGGGCTATCTTTTGCCAACTTGCCGAGCATGCGGAGAACGATCCGCTGACAGGGCTGCAAAACCGGCGCGGTTTTGAACAGGCCACCATCGCGCTTGATATACCACCCAATCTGCCGCTCGCTGTCATATTTGGTGATCTGAACGGATTGAAACATGTGAATGATACTTTAGGGCACAAGCAGGGCGACCAATTGATCGTCACAACAGCAGCACTATTAAAGAATACCTGTCCTGCCAGCGGACGTCTGTTCCGGATCGGCGGAGATGAGTTTGTTATGTTGATTCCCAACTATACCGCTCGACTGACAAAAGAACGGGTAAAGGAAATACAAAGCTTGTTTGAAAGCAGCCGGAACATATCCCCGCAGCCGTCAATTGCGCTTGGTTATGCTGTCAAGGAAGACCCCAGTGAGTCTCTTCTGGCTGTTATCGAAGAAGCAGATAGCCAAATGTATGAAAACAAACAAAAACTAAAAGCCGCACAAAAAGCAAAAATTACAATAAAATAAATCGAATGCAAGCGGATTCGCCTGGATACGGCCAAGGGAACACATGGAACACAGGGAACACATTGAAAAGGGAGAGCAAACAAATATGAAAGTAGGAATTATAAGGTGTATGCAAACAGAAGATTATTGCCCAGGAACAACTGATTTTCGTGTGATACAAAATAGAAAAGGCGTATTTGAAGGCATAAAAGAGGATATTGAAATCATTGGCTTTATTAACTGTGGCGGCTGCCCCGGGAAAAAGGCTGTATTACGCGCGCGGGAGATCGTAAAACGAGGAGCCGATACCATCGCCTTTGCATCATGCATTCAAAAGGGAACGCCTATTGGTTATCCCTGTCCTTTCGCAAAAAAAATGAAAGAAATCGTTGTAAACGACTTGCCTGACTCAATCAAAACACTGGATTACACGCACTAAATCGGGTAAGAATGCATCCAACAAGCAGCTTTCGCAGTTGCAAAATTAATTATTGTATTTTTGCTCATCCGGCATATTTAACAACTTAAACTCATTCTTATTTGTTTCAATAATGCCACTTTTCTGCATTTTGGAAAGCTCCGCTGACATTGCGCTGCGTTCTACGCACAGATAGTCAGCCAATTCCTGCCGGTTAAAAGGAATAGTGAAACAATTTGTTTCCAATTTCCGAGCTTGCTCAGATAGAAATGCGATTAGTTTTTCCCTGGTTGTCCGACGAGAGATAACATCTACCTTTTGGCCAAGTGCCACATTTTTGTATGCGAGAATACCCAACATGTTTTCTACCAATCGGGAATGAAAAGTACAGGTGGTCGGACAAGTTGTGATGATCTTTCTATAGTCGATGAGCATAATTTTACTATCCGTAGTTGCCATGACACTAACAGGAATGCTTGAAGTTTGTGCACAGGCGTAAGATTCGCCGAATAGTTCGCCGGCAGACAAAGCCGATATGATTGTTCGATTGCCGATAAAGTCTTCTTTAAAAACATGAACGCTACCTAAACAAATAATTCCAACGCTCTTCGCTGGTTGCCCTGATAAAAAAATAATCTCATCTTTTTTATAGGATTTGACCACTGCGGAAAGACACGAAAGTAAAGATGACAGATCCTGATCCGCTATTCCCGAAAAAAGCTTCACGTTTTTAATCTTATCAGAAAAAATATTCATATTATTTTCATCCTGTTGGATTTCCAACATATTATTTATTTTCAGTATAGTATACTGCGTTTACAAAGTCAAATATATCAGTATTAATACTAGGAGGAATAAACATGGTTCGCAAGATAATAAGTATAGATGCAGAGACATGCAATGGCTGCGGTTTATGCGCCGAGGCTTGTCACGAAGGAGCCATCGGTATGGTGAACGGAAAAGCCACATTGTTACGTGATGACTACTGTGATGGCCTTGGAGATTGCCTGCCAGTCTGTCCCACAAATGCCATTTCTTTTGTGGAACGGGAGGCCGCCGAATATGACGAAGCCGCCGTCAAAGCCAATATGAAAAAAGCGGGGAAAACACCTCCTGTTGGTGGCTGCCCTGGTAGCAATGCTCACGCCATCAATCGGGAAGCTGATACACTTGCATGTGGTTGCCCAGGCTCTCAATCGCGTGAGATTCAGCGAAAGGAGAAGGATTCAGCTGTTGCGCCATCGACGTCCCATGACGCCCTTAGTCAGCTATCACAATGGCCGGTGCAAATTAAGTTGGTACCGATTAACGCGCCATATTTTAAGGACGCGAGGCTTTTAATTGCTGCTGATTGTACTGCCTACGCCTATGGAAATTTCCATGAACAATTTATCAAAAACCACATCACATTGATTGGTTGCCCCAAGCTGGATGAGGGTGACTACACAGAAAAACTTACGGCTATATTACAGCAAAATGATATAAAAAGCGTTACGGTGGTGCGTATGGAAGTCCCCTGTTGTGGCGGACTCTCAAACGCGGCGATGAACGCAATACAGGGGTGCGGCAAAATGATCCCGTGGCAGATCGTTACCATTTCCACTGATGGGAAAATTATTGACGAATAGAAATATTGATTCGGGTACTGCTGATGGGTATACCGTATCGATAGCTCATATAGAAAAAACTAGGAGGTTCAAAAATGAGTAATATGTTTTGTTTTCAATGTGAACAGACTGCGGGTGGTGTTGCCTGCACAGCAAGAGCCGGTGTATGTGGCAAACAGGATAGCATAGCTAACCTACAGGACGAACTGACAGGAGCAATGATCCTGCTGGCGAAGGTAGCGCAAAAACACGCACCTACAAAAAATACCTATAGGCTCATAACAGAAGGACTGTTTACCACAGTTACAAATGTCAGCTTTGACAACGACTCTTTGCAGGAGATGGTTAAGCAGGTAGAGCAGGATCGTGCTGCAATCTCTGCAGACTCGACTACTTGCGAGAACTTTGATATGGCAAAGATTTGGGACACTAATGAGGACATTCGTTCTTTGAAGACGCTGATTTTGCTTGGTATCCGTGGAGTTGCCGCTTATGCTTATCACGCGCAGACACTGGGTTATGAAAGCGAGGGCGTCAATCGTTTCTTCATAAAAGCGCTTGCTGCACTGGCGGAAGAAGAGTATGGCATGGATGAGCTTTTGCCGTTGGTGTTGGAAACTGGCGAAATCAACCTTAAAGTAATGGAATTGCTGGACAAGGCCAATACCGAAGCGTATGGAACACCCAAACCCACGACTGTGCCATTCCGCATTGAAAAAGGCCCGTTTATCGTTATCAGCGGCCACGATCTGCACGATCTGTATCTGCTTCTGGAGCAGACCAAAGGGAAGGGCGTCAATATTTACACCCACGGCGAAATGCTTCCCGCCCACGCTTATCCGAAGCTGAAAGCCTATCCCCAGCTGAAAGGCAATTTCGGTACCGCGTGGCAGAACCAGCAGAAGGAATTC
>DHOG01000036.1:10386-10999 GCA_002410715.1 Ruminococcaceae bacterium UBA5396
TGGCAGAATCAGCAAAAAGAATTCATCGATCTGCCTGCGCCTGTTCTTTTCACCACCAACTGCCTTATGCCTGTTAAGGATAACTATGCTGATCGGATTTTCACCACTGCTGTAGTAGAGTATCCGGGTATGGTTCATATAGGCGAAAATAAAGATTTTACACCTGTTATTGAAAAAGCGTTGGAGTTGGGCGGATATGCAGAAGATAAGCCCATGACCGGCATCAATGGCGGCACAGAAGCTACTACCGGTTTCGGGCATGGTACTGTGTTGAGTGTAGCCGACGTAGTGATTGATGCCGTGAAGTCCGGTGCCATCAAACACTTTTTCCTGGTCGGCGGCTGTGATGGTGCAAAACCCGGCCGCAACTACTATACCGAGTTTGTTCAGAAAACACCGAAGGATACAGTCATCCTGACACTGGCATGCGGAAAGTATCGCTTTAATGACTTGGATATCGGCCAGATTGGCGGCCTTCCACGTATTCTCGACATGGGTCAATGTAATGATGCCTATTCGGCGATCAAGGTGGCAGTTGCACTCGCGGATGCTTTCGATTGCGGAGTTAATGATTTGCCGTTGACGCTTGTACTTTCCTGGTATGAGCAAAAAG
>DHOG01000036.1:11165-11432 GCA_002410715.1 Ruminococcaceae bacterium UBA5396
CTTTCCTGGTATGAGCAAAAAGCGGTGGCAATTCTCTTGACGCTTTTACACTTGGGTATCAAAAATATTTTGCTCGGGCCCAGCCTGCCGGCGTTTGTATCACCTAATGTGCTTAGCTTCTTACAAGAGAACTTTGCATTGACACCTATTTCTACTCCGGAAGATGACCTCAACAGGATACTGGGAAACTAATACCGTAAGTAGGGATTCAAGATACAGAACTTATTTATGGCAAGCCTGCGCTAGCGGTTCTTAGTGCGGGCTTGC
>DHOG01000179.1 GCA_002410715.1 Ruminococcaceae bacterium UBA5396
AGGATGGTTAAATTAATGCCGAAGGAATATCGCACCATCCAAGAGGTCGCAGGACCGCTTATGCTGGTTCGTGATGTCGAGGATGTTAAATTTAATGAACTGGGCGAAATTGAGCTGAAAAACGGTGAGAAGCGCCGTTGCCGCGTTCTTGAAGTGGACGGTTCCAATGCGCTTGTGCAGCTTTTTGAAAGCTCGACCGGTATTAACCTTTCCAACAGCAAGGTTCGCTTTCTCGGAAGGCAGATGGAGCTTGGGGTATCCATGGATATGCTGGGACGGGTTTTCGACGGTCTAGGACGCCCGATAGACGATGGTCCCGAGCTGCTTCCCGAACAAAGGCTTGATATCAACGGCACCCCTATGAATCCGGCGGGACGCAGTTACCCGCAAGAATTTATCCAAACGGGTATTTCGGCGATTGACGGTCTTAACACCCTTGTCCGCGGACAAAAGCTACCCATTTTCTCGGCAAGCGGTCTGCCTCATGCCCAGCTGGCAGCACAGATTGCCCGCCAGGCAAAGGTGCGCGGTGAGGGTGAGCAGTTTGCCGTTGTTTTCGCGGCAATAGGCATCACGTTTGAGGAATCAAACTTTTTTATCGAGAGCTTTCGTGAGACCGGAGCAATTGACCGGACGGTTCTGTTTATTAACCTTGCAAACCATCCTGCCATCGAACGTATTTCTACGCCCAGAATGGCACTGACTGCGGCTGAATTTCTGGCTTTTGAAAGGGATATGCACGTTCTGGTCATCCTAACCGATATCACAAACTACGCCGATGCCCTGCGTGAGGTTTCGGCAGCCCGCAAAGAGGTTCCCGGCAGACGTGGTTATCCGGGTTATATGTACACCGACCTTGCCGGTTTATATGAAAGAGCCGGGCGACAGCACGGCAAGAGCGGCAGTATCACCATGATCCCTATTCTCTCCATGCCGGAGGATGACAAGACCCATCCCATTCCCGATCTTACCGGTTATATTACCGAAGGACAGATCATCCTCAGCCGCGAGCTGACACGTAAAAACATTCTGCCCCCTATTGATGTTCTGCCTTCTCTTTCCCGACTTAAAGATAAAGGAATCGGCAAAGGAAAAACACGCGAGGATCATTCCGGTACCATGAATCAGCTATTTTCTGCCTATGCCCGAGGCAAGGATGCAAAAGAGCTGATGGTTATATTGGGTGAGGCTGCTTTGACCGATATTGACAAGCTTTACGCCGCCTTTGCAGATGAGTTTGAAAAGCAATATGTTTCTCAGGGCTATCAGACCAATCGCAGTATTGAGGAAACGCTGGACATCGGCTGGCAGCTTCTGAAAATGCTTCCGCGCAGCGAGCTGAAGCGTATTAGCGAAGATATTCTTGATCAGTATTATCCTAAGGATTGAGGTGACATAAAGCGTGGCCGTAATCAATGTAAACCCTACCCGCATGGAGCTGACCAATCTTAAGCGACGCCTTGTAACGGCACGCCGCGGCCATCGCCTTCTTAAAGACAAGCGGGATGAGCTAATGCGTCGGTTCCTTGATTTGGTGAAAGAGAACAAGCAATTGCGCAAAAAAGTAGAACAAGCAGTTTACGAGGCAAATGCACACATGGCAATCGCCCGCTCACTTATGCAGCGCGAGGTACTGGATACTGCTTTGATGCAGCCCAAACAGCATGTGGAGCTGGAAATAGATCGTGAAAATGTTATGAGCGTACTTATTCCGCGGTTTCACACCAAGTTTAGTTCGGCTGACCGGAATGATATGTATTCATATGGATACGCTTTTACGTCGGGAGACCTTGATGCCGCTGTTAAGGTGTTTAGCGATATGCTTCCGTCCATGCTGCGGCTGGCAGAGGTGGAAAAGTCATGTCAGCTTATGGCTGTAGAAATCGAGAAAACAAGGCGCCGCGTGAATGCGCTTGAACATGTAATGATTCCCCAGTTTGAGGAAACCATCCGATATATCACCATGAAACTGGATGAAAGCGAGAGAAGTGCAACCACAAGGCTTATGAAAATCAAGGATAAGATGCTTGAAGATGCCCATCATTATAATCAATGATTATGAAGATATTTCAGGATAATATTTCTCAACAGCAGCGTGAAAGGGTGGTAGAAATTGAATGATTTCGGAGCAAGCAATTCATCGCCATCTGGCGGGACAGGCCGCTCACGCAGGGGCGGACGCAGAAAGCGCCGCATAAATAAAAAGCGTGTAGCCATCCTGTTTTTTATTTTAGTCATGATGATCACCGTCGTGATTGTCTCTGTTATGATGGTACACGCTTCAAAAAAACCAAAAGAACAATCATCAACCGATAAAGAACCTGCGCTTTTCGGCGTAAGCTCCATATTGGTTGACGGCAATACCCATTACACTGATGACCAGATTATTGAGACCAGCGGCTTATACATCGGACAGAGCCTGTTTTTTGTAAATAAGCGGAGCGCTGCCGAAAGCATATTAAAGAATTTTCCTTATATCGACAAGGTTACCATCAAAAACGCTTCCTTCAGCCAAATTAGCATAACAGTTTCGGAAGCAAAGCCGGTGGGTATTGTCAAATGGCAAAAAGATTGGCTTATCATCGGAGATAACGGCAAAGGATTAGAGCTGCTGAATCAGGATAGCAGCCGCCTGCCTGAATACGAAAAAATAGATTGTGATACCCTGAAAAACGGAGGTGTCGGCTGCCTCACAATAGACAATCGTACCCAGGATATCATTAATACAATGACCTACTTTTTCAATCATACCAACCTAAAGGATGTCAATGAAATCGATCTTAAAAATTATAATGATTTATCAATGAACTGGAAGAATGCCATTGAGATTAAGCTGGGTAGCGATGTCCTTTTGCGGGAAAAGCTGGATTTTGCTTCAATCACGCTTAATCGTACATTGAAAGAACACGGGGAGTCTGCCGAGGGAAGGATCGACCTGAGATACTATTCCGAAGCAAAACAGAAGGCAATTTTTACGCCGCGGGATTTAATCACCGATGCAACCGACTCGGCAAATTCTTCGGGTATCACCGAATCAGCTTCAGCAGAATAGGATTAACACAGTTTTAGAAAAGGCGTCAAGTAAATCTTTTTCTGCAATATTTCTGCGGGGTAATAGTTGAATTTGCAGTCTGTTCATGTTAAAATTAGCAATAATAAGCCAAATAAAAGTCTATAAAAATTTATCTGTATAAAAAGACGGTTCAGAACCCCGCAATTCAGATAATGGAAATAAAAGCTGAGAGGAAGGTTCACATGGGTTTTGCTTTTGATAATGATTTTGTGGATGGTGTCCAAATACGGGTTGTCGGTATCGGAGGAGGAGGCGGAAATGCAGTTAATCGCATGGTTCGCACAGGAGTACAGGGCGTGGAATTTGTCTCCATAAATACCGACCGTCAAGCCCTCGCCATGTCACAGGCTACACATAAAATACAGATTGGTGAAAAACTGACACGGGGTACCGGTGCAGGCGCAAATCCTGAAAAAGGTCAGCGCGCTGCCGAGGAAAGCCGGGACGAAATTACGGCGGCACTTCAGGGCACCGACATGGTGTTTATTACAGCCGGTATGGGCGGCGGGACAGGTACCGGTGCTGCCCCCGTAATTGCCGAAATTGCCCGCGACCTCGGTATACTTACTGTCGGTATCGTAACCAAGCCTTTTTCTTTTGAAGGACGCAGACGTATGGAGCAGGCGGAAAGCGGAATCACCGCCCTGCGCGAGCATGTAGACAGTCTGGTTGTGATTCCAAACGAAAGACTTAAGATGGTAAGCGAACAGCGAATCACACTTGCAAACGCTTTTGCGGTTGCAGATGATGTGCTTCGTCAGGGCGTTCAAAGTATTTCTCAGCTTATCAAAGTTCCCGGACTCGTGAATCTTGACTTTGCCGACGTTACCACCGTTATGAAGGATGCCGGATATTCCCATATGGGCGTAGGACATGCCGAAGGCAAGGATAAGGCTGAAATAGCCGCAAAAACGGCTATCTCCAGTCCGCTTCTTGAAACCTCAATTGACGGCGCCAGAGGTGTTATTATCAATATAACCTCATCTCCCGATATTGACCTCGAGGATGTTGAGCTTGCTTCCTCTATGATTTCACGTGCGGCACATCCGGATGCAACCATTATCTGGGGTGCAGCCTTTGACGAAAATCTCGACGATGAACTCAGTGTAACAGTAATCGCTACCGGATTTTCCACCGACGGTTCCTATAAAGCACCCGAAGCAGGTACTACACTGCAAACCGGAGGCTTCAATCCCTCTTCCATTGCCGATGATGAGGACTTCACCAGCATTATGGATATCTTTAAAAAGCGCAGAGAATGAGCCTTCCACGCTGGATTCAGGCGGCAGACCCACTATGGTCTGCCGCTTTTTTTACTGGCTTTAACCAATAAACCAGTGGTTATGCTGGCGAGAGAAATGTGCTTTCGCTTTTAGTACTTCCCTCTCTCTTCTGCGGATTACACACTAAAAATTCGTTCACCTGTATATTTTAATGCCGCTGTTTTATTCAAGTCTTTTTACAACTGCGCCGATATCGCAAAGGTTCTGCTCTAAGTTTTCATATCCGCGATCAATATGATGGATATGCGTGACCTCTGTGATGCCGTCCGCGGCAAGACCCGCAATTACAAGCGCAGCACCGCCACGAAGATCTGTACATTCAACCTCGGCGCCTGAAAGCCGGGGTACTCCTTCCACCACTGCAACCCGTCCTTCAATTTTAATTCTTGCACCCAATCTCATAAGCTCCCCGGCGTGTTTATAGCGGCTTTCAAATATATTTTCAATAAAAACACTGGTGCCGTCTGCCACACTAACCATTGCCATGGTGGGGGCTTGTGCATCGGTTGGAAATCCGGGATACGGCATGGTTCGGATTGACCGAATCCGTTGTAATCGCGGCGGTGCCGTGATCGATAACTCACCGGCACCGGTGGTCACGGCGCATCCTGCCTCCTCAAACACAGGCAGAATGGTGGCAATATGCTCCGGATAGACTGATTTTAATGTCAGCCTGCCGCCTGTGATTGCAGCCGCCGCCATATATGTAACGGTTTCAATTCGATCTGGAATTACGCTATGAGAACAGCCGAAAAGTGCATCTACTCCCTCAACCGTAATTGCACTGTCTCCCGCTCCGGATATGCGGGCTCCGCATCGGTTGAGATAGTTACACAAATCTGTAATTTCCGGTTCTCGTGCTGCATTCAGTATGGATGTGGTACCCTGGGCTGTAACCGAAGCCAGCAAAATGTTTTCGGTTGCCCCGACACTCGGGAAGGCAAGTGCTATGGTTGTGCCTTTCAGTCGCCCGGCTACGCGACACTCTAGCCTGCCGCCCTCTTCCACGATTTCCATTCCGAGCTGCCGCAGCGCCGAAAGATGAAGATCGATTGGTCTGGTTCCCAGTTCGCAGCCACCGGGAAATGACATGTGCGCCTCACCGGTTCGGGCAGCAATTGCGCCTAGAAATACAATCGAGGATCGCATCTCCCGCATAAGTGTATCTGGGATGTCACTGCGGTTTAGGCTGGTAGAGTCTACCGTGACACAACCATTGGAACGGCTGACCGTGCAGCCCAGATATCGAAGAATCCGAATAGAGGCTGCCACATCAGAAAGCAACGGACAGTTATGTATTTCACTTGTTCCTCTGGCCAGCAAGGTGGCTGCCAGAACTGGGAGAGCACTGTTTTTAGCACCATGTATTTTCACTGCACCACTAATTCTATGTTTACCTTCAATCATCAGTCTCGACATATCACGCACCCTTTCGCTTTTGGAGAGGGCGTGACGGAACTAATGCAAACGACACATAAAATTGAATAAATAAAGAGTCCTGTGTGTTTTGCAGCAGCTCCAGCATACCAATATTCACAGCCGATAGAGCAATATCGGTATATACCACAGGCAAGAGTACCCCTGTGGTCTTACACGCACCTGCAAAACCATCCTATGCAAAAACGTACGTATGGGTGAATAATTGCAAAAAAAACGCCGGAATACAGACATAACCCTTTTGAAACAGGCTATGATCATAACCGACGCTTTTCAATTTGTAATATGTCCAGCTATTATACGGGCGGTAATATATTTATGAAGTAATTTCGGGCGAAATGAATTGTACTTACCATTATTTTGATTTGCTTTCGCGATTTCTTAATGTCTGTTCAATCACCGCATAAATTCGGTCATCTGCATCCAATATAGCCGATCGCCGCGCATTTTCACCCATTTTCCTCATTAATTCCGGAGCAGAGGTTATCCGCATAATTTCACGCCACAAACTGTCTGCTGTCAGGTTTTTTTCCTCAATGCAAACCGCTGCGCCCTTGTTAACCAAAGCCATCGCATTATGATACTGATGATTTTCTGCGACGTTGGGAGAGGGAATCAGTATGGACGGCCTTCCTGAAGCGGGAAGCTCACTTAAGGTCATTGCCCCGCATCGGGATATAACCAAATCTGCTGAGGCCATGCACCGTGCCATATCGTTAATATAGTCAAGCACGCGGATGCTCCTATTTTCTTCCGATAAACCGTTTTCACGCAGCTTGCCGATCATATCTATATATCCAGCCCGCCCGGTTGCGTGAATATGCTGCAGCTGCCCTGTCTTGGCGCTGCGGATCAGAACCTCGGTCATGGCACTATTGATTCTGCCTGCTCCGAGACTGCCGCCAAACGAAAGGACCATTGGGCGATCGTCCAGTCCAAGCTCTTTTCTGGCGGTTTCACGGTCATAGTTTTGAAATTCTCGCCGTAAAGGATTGCCTGTGACGATTACTTTGGCATCGGCGGGCAGATATTTTCGCGCCTCTTTTTCAGAAATAAGTACTGCATCTGCATATTTCGCCAATACACGCACTGTCACGCCCGGAAACGCATTTGACTCATGAACCAGCACCGGAATCCCCATTTTTGCTGCTTTTCGAAGTATCGGGCCGCTTACATATCCTCCGGTTCCAATTGCAACATCCGGAGCAAAGCGTCTCAGGATCTGCGCGCAGTCGGAACCCGCCGTTACCGCGTGGTAAGCCGCTGCAAAATTTCGCCCAATGTTTTTAATAGAAAGCTTACGCTGAAATCCCTGCACATTGACGGTTTCAAGGGGATAACCGGCTTCGGGAACCAGCCGTGTTTCCATCCGTCCCTTGGCACCCACAAACAGAATTTCTGCATGAGGATTTTCCTGCTTAATCTTTGCCGCTATGGCCAGCGCCGGATTTATATGGCCTGCTGTTCCGCCGCCTGTCAGTAAAGCTCGCATGATATGCGCCTCCAGTCTGGGTATTATGATCCCCCTAATCCGGCATGTCTGGATACAGAAAGCACTACGCCCATTTGCGCTAACAGCATTACAAGAGACGTACCGCCGTAACTGAAAAAAGGCAGGCTGATTCCCGTATTGGGGATTGTATTGGTGACAACCGCCATATTCATAATTGCCTGTATTCCAACCTGGATGGTAAGACCAATGGCCAGCATGGATCCGAACTTATCAGGAGATTTCATACCAATGGTAATCCCGCGCCAGACAAGAAGTGCAAACAATACGATAATTAAAACTGCGCCAACAAAACCGAGTTCTTCGCAAATAACCGAAAATATAAAATCATTATGCGGTTCGGGTAGAAACAGGTGCTTCTGTCGGGAATTTCCCAGCCCCTGCCCCATAATTCCGCCTGATCCGATTGCAAACAAAGATTGGATTGTCTGCCATGCCTCGTTGCTGTTTTCTGCATAAGCCTTAACAGGATCAAACCATACATTGATTCGGTCCTGCTCGTAGCCTTTGATAAACACCATGAAGAAAAAGGCTGCCCCTCCAGCTCCCATTGTTAAGAGAAGATATAAAAGCCGCGTTCCGCCGACATACATCATGAATATCCCGATACCAAGCAGCAATATAGTTCCCGAAAGATGCGGTTCAATAAAGACAAGTCCGCAGGTAATTCCTAAAATCAGCATAAACGGCAGGTACCCTGCAGTAAATGTTTTCATCTTTTTATGATTGATTGATATCAGGTGGGCAAACAACAAAATCAGCGCAAATTTAGCAATTTCGGATGGCTGAAACTGGACACCGGGCAGACGTATCCAGCGATGTACGCCTGTAGAGGAAGGAAGCATAAGAGCCACAGCTAGAAGAATATAAGAAACTCCCATCAACGGGAAAGCCACATGATGAAGAATATGATAGTCAACGGTTGATACACCCAGCATAATAATTACGCCTAAAATCGCAAATATTATTTGTTTCTTAATATAAAAGAAACTGTCGCCGCCGTTCCAGTAAAATGAATAGGCATAGCTTGCCGAAAACAGGCTGATTAAACCTACCACCAGAATAATCATCAGTATGACAAGGAACGGCATATCAAAGCCCTGTGACACCGAAAAAGCGCGCAGCCTTTTTTTCGGCTTTGCACTCGCAGCGTTGACCGATGAACTTCTTGAAGCCGCCATTGTGAACCATACCTTTCTGTGCAGTATAATAATCAAAGCCTGTATATGTGCGTAATACATGCCCCAAGCCTATTGGTTAAAATTAACCATTTATTCAGTATACCGGAGTATCTTCTGAATTATGCGTATTTATAAAAACACAATTTTTTATGCGTATAAAATTAAAGCCGCAGCCACAATTCCGCCGCCAATGGTAAGCAACGAAAACACGACAACAATTTTGTTTTCGCTCCAGCCCGACATCTCAAAATGATGATGCAGAGGTGCCATTTTGAATAGCCTTTTTCCGCCGCTTGCTTTGAAATACAACACCTGCAATACTACGGAAAGAATTTCTATTATATAGATCAACCCGACAAAAATAAGCAAGAACGGCTGATTGATGCCAAACGCAAACGCGGTAATAATTCCTCCTAGAAAGAGTGATCCGGTATCCCCCATAAACACTCTGGCGGGATGAAGATTCCAAACAAGAAATCCTGCAATCGCCCCGGCCGTGACCGCTGCCAGCAGGCTTTGGCCTAGATAACCTTTTATGCCGGCGGCAACAATAAAGAACAGGGTTGCAAAGAAGCTGACCATCCCGCAGAGTCCATCAATCCCGTCGGTGATGTTGACCGCATTGCTCATGCTGACCACAACAAACATTGTAAACGGAACCATCCAGATCCCAAGGTCGATCTTCCCATAATACGGTATATTAACCGAAGTACCGCCCGCCATATACAGCGACATGGCATAGCCTAGGGCAACCAGCAATTGTCCAAACAGCTTCTGCCTTGCTGTGAGACCTAAATTGCGCTTTTTAACCACCTTGATAAAATCATCGGCAAACCCAAGAGCGCCGCAAAGGACAGCCAACAAGACACCGCTGAAAAGGCTGGTAAGCGTCAGCTGTGTGGCTTTAAACATTCTGATTTGCAGAACATACTCAAAAATAACAACCGCTGCGACAAAGGTCAAAACGGATGCACCTATGAAAAGAACGCCGCCCATGGTGGGAGTTCCCTGTTTCTTTTTATGCCATGCAGGGCCTATGTCTCTGATTGTCTGCCCGAATTTAAGTCTGTGAAGAAAAGGAATCGCACTGCGGCCCGCCAATGCCGCCATTAGAAATGCTGCCAATGCCGAAGCTGCAAGAGCAGTCATGGTTTTTAAATCCATTTTATGACTCATGTCCTTTCCGGGTCTTATATCCGGAAAGGACATAAGACTGATTTGAAAAAGGTGTAAGCTGTTTTTTGCTTACTGTCCGGCAGTTTGACGCAGCGCATCCGCCACAATTTCACGTTCGTCAAGATGGATACATCCGTCCGCCAAAATCTGATAGGTTTCATGCCCCTTACCGGCAAGAAGAATGGTGTCCCCGGGCTGGGCATTTGCTATCGCCCAATGAATTGCCTCCACACGGTTTACAATCACCTTATACGGCGTTCCTTTCACGGGGATACCCGTCAGGATTTCATCTATAATGGCGTTGGGATTTTCTGTGCGGGGATTGTCGGAAGTTATAATCAAAAAATCGGACAGCGCAGCTGCAGCAGCCCCCATCAGCGGCCTTTTTGTGCGATCACGGTCGCCGCCACAGCCAAACAGTGTAACCAGCCTTCCACGGCTGCACTTTTTCATGGTTTCACATATTTTTTCAAGTCCGTCCGGGGTGTGCGCATAATCAATCACGACAGTGAAATCGCGCTCTGTTGGAACAATCTCTGCCCTTCCCTTTACGCCCTTAACCTGCGCCAGTGTCTGAACCACCTTTTCGAACGGCAATCCGAGGGACAGCGCACAGGATGCGGCTGCCAGCGAATTATAAACCGAGAAATCTCCCGGTATGGGAAGCCTCACCCTTCCGATCTCACCAATGCCCACAAGCTCAAAATCAACTCCGTCGGGACGCGGGCGTATGTTTCTTGCAGTATAGGTGGCCTCATTAAGGTGGGAAGAATAGGTTACGATTGGACATGTTAAGCCCGATATTAATGTTTCAGTGGATGGATCATCCAGATTTACAACCGCTTTTCTGCATTGACGAAATAGCTTTTTCTTGCTTTCGAAATAATTCTCCATTGTTTTATGATAATCAAGATGATCCTGTGTGAGGTTGGTAAACACCGCTGAATCGAATACCAGCCCCCCCACCCGATCCTGATCAAGCGCGTGGGATGAAACCTCCATCACGGTATAGGTGCAGCCCTCGGCTACCATCAGCGCAAGCATACTTTGAAGATCATACGGATCGGGGGTTGTATGACCGGACGGAAGCACCCTGTCACCAATCATGTTCTGTATTGTGCCGATTAGACCCACCTTATGGCTGCAGGATTCCAACAGTGCTTTGAGCATATAGGTTGTAGAAGTCTTACCGTTTGTTCCGGTTACTCCGACCAGATGAAGGTGCTGTGCCGGCTCACCGAACCAGTTTGCGCACATATTTGGCCATGCCGCACGTGTAGACGGAACAATCAGCTGTCCGACACAGCCGGTATCCTTCTCGGCCACAATCACCGCCGCTCCGGCCTTCTCGGCCTGGGCGGCGAAGCGGTGTCCATCGACGTTTGCACCCTTTATGCACACAAATACCCACCCTTCGGCAACGCGGCGGGAGTCGCAGGTAATACCGGCTATCTCCCTGTCACAGCCTTCGGCAAGGGAAATCCCCTTCATAAGTTCAGACAGCTTCATAATCAAACCTCCCCACACATAAACGGCATCTTATATATAAAGTATGCGCGATATGTGGTTTACTCAATACGATCTTCGTACACAAAGCTAATTTTTACTACTGTACCGAGCGGCACTTTCTTTCCCGCCTCAACGCTTTGGACGGAGGCTTTTGCCTCGCCGCTGTCGGTACCAAGACCACTCATCTGTATGTTAATTTTATGATTAGCAGCGGCAACATTGGCCTGCGCCATTGTCATACCCTTGAAATCGGGGATTGTGGTGGTTTGCGAAAGCTTTCCTTCCTCGGTGTAAAGAACCACCGTGCCGTATCTCGGTATACTCTCGCCTTTCTCAGGAACCTGTTTGATCACCGTTTCTCCGCTGCCGACCACCTGATATTTTAGGTCGCTGTTTTTCAGCATGGTCTGTGCAACCGACACCTTTTTATTGGTCACATTCGGAGTGGAACGATCCATAGCGGCTTTTTCTTCTTCGGTATAGGACGGCTCAACGCCGAGATATGGCAAAGCTTCCGCCATCACTTTCTGCGCAACCGGGGCGGCCAATGTTCCGCCAAACCGGATAGTCGTCTGCGGTTCATCCAGCATGACAAGAATTGCATATCTTGGGTCGTCGGCTGGTGCAAACCCAGAAAATGAGGCAACAACGTCTTTGGTTTTGTTTTTTACATTTTGGTCTGTTTTATCCGAGGTTCCCGTTTTGCCGGCCATGCGATATCCCGGAATATATGCATTCTTGGCACCGCCCCCATTAACCGAATCTGCAAGCATTTTATTTACCCGGTTTGAGGTGCTTTCTGAAATAACCTGCCTCTTTATGATAGGATCGGTATTGGAAATCACATTTCCGTTGCTGTCCAGAACCTGTTGAACCACATAGGGCTGCATCAGTTTGCCGCCGTTTGCAACCGCCGACATTGCAGCAATCATTTGAATCGGCGTTACTTTAAAATTCTGGCCAAAGGATGATACCGAAAGATTCAAGAGATTTAGTTCGCCTTCATCGAAATACAGTAAATCCGTAACCTTGGATTCGCTCAGCATATCAATCCCGGTTCGCTCTGTGAAGCCAAACCCGTTGAAGTATTTATAAAACAGCTTACCGCCGAGCTTCTGTCCTACTTCCATAAAAGCAGGATTGCATGAGCTTGAAATGGCTTCGGCAAAGTTCAGAGAACCATGACCGCCTGGTTTGTGACACCGAATATAACGATCATTGACTTTCAGCCCGCCCCTGCAGAAAAAGCGGGTATTTTCGTTTACAGTCCCTTCCTCAATGCCCATAGATGCAGTAAACGTTTTAAAGACAGAACCGGGATCGTAAAAGTCTGCGATCGGCTTGTTTACCCATTGCTCCTCACGGGCTTTCTTGAGTGCAGCTGACCTTTCGTCCCCCGAAAGCAGTGCAATCTTGGTCTGCAGGTCGGGGTTGGTTACCGTCATGGGTTGATTGGGATCAAAATCGCCCTTGGTTGCCATTGCTATGATTGCCCCTGTGTCGACATCCATAACAATGACCGAGCCGCGGTTGGTACTTCCGGTTTCCTTAACCGCGATCTCTAGATACTTTTCGGCATAATATTGAACCGCACTGTCAATCGTGAGCACAAGACTGTTGCCGTCCTGCCCGTCAATGGCTTTTTCAAACCTCAGTTTTACGTCAAGGTCGTCACCCCAACCGTTTTTTGCGGTTACAATTCGTCCGGGTTTGCCTGCAAGGTTTTTTTCGTAATACGCTTCCAATCCATACAATCCGTTATTATCAGTCCCGGTAAATCCGAGGACAGAGGATGCCAAACTGCTCAGGGGATAATACCTTTTATAATCCTCTATAATGCGGAAAACACCTTCAAGCTTATGATCCTGTATCCATTCGCTTAGCGCAACGCGCAGCGGATACTCGATTTTTGCCTTTACGATTTCATACTGTGAGTTCTTTTTTAGCGTTTTTTTATAAAGCTTTTCGCGGTCTACTTCCAGCAGCTTGCTCAAATCATCCGCAATTTTCACTCTCGTTTCTTGGTTCTTGATGCTGTTGGGAGACATAATCACAGTCCAAACGGTAGCCGACTGGGCAAGAACCGTCATTTTGGAATCATATATTGTGCCTCGTTTGGGTGAAGTAACATTGTCGCTCATCTGCTGCTGGACTGCTTTTTCACGCCAATAATCCGCCTCGGCAATCTGAATCACGGACAGCTTGCCAAGAACACCAATGCAAAAGCAAAGCATTAAGGCGAGCACAATAATGGAACGACGCCACATCTGCCGGGTGGGCGCTTTTGTAGTAACTTTATTCTTTACGCTCTTCGCCATAAAAAACCTGCCTTTCCGTACCTTCGGTTTGAAAGCTACAAATATTCAATTCAGGTGGAAAAACGCACTGCCGCAAAGCGGCAGGAGGGAAAAGCCCAAAATCAGTTTCCCGGGTTGAATTATATTTCAGCCTTATCCTCCCTGAAAGAAAAGAGAGTCAAGATTTATTCATCCCAACTCTCAGCGTTGTGAGAACCCGATGATAAGCCCTCACTCATACTTATTGAATCATTCAAACAGGTATGCCAGTTGCGTGAAAAAATTTCCAATTGAAGCTAAAGTCGTTTCAAATACATTGGAATCGGTTTTCTTTGATACAACCGCTTTGTCGCCGTTTTCCGACTCAATATACTCGATTTGAGACGATTCAATTTTTTGCATTCCCAGCACGTTATATGCGTATTCTTCGACGCTTTTTGTCGAAGTCTTGCTTGCCAATTGGTCAGTCAGACGGATTTTCTCGCTCTGCAGCTCGGTTAGCCGCTTTTCCATGGTGTTGATTTTATCATCCATTTCGGTCAGCCTTACCTTGCTCATAATCATCATTCCGATTACGGTAACCACCAAAGCCGCAACACATAAGGTAGCAACAGTATTCAGCAGAGACTGAATGGCATTTCTGCGCTGTTTCTCTTTTTGCAGTTTTTTGTTGGTATGTAGCTTTACGATTTTTGCCGGCCGCTCCTCGAAAAGCGAAAGGTCATAAGCCTCGGTTCCCCGGTTTATTGCCATTCTTCTCACCTCAATCGTTCAAATTATGAATCTTTTCTATACAACGAAGCTTTGCGCTTCTGCTTCTTGGGTTGTTTTCCAGTTCCTCTTTTGATGCTTCCACCGGCTTGCGCAAAACCTGTCGCGCAGCAGGTGTACGTCCACATACGCATACCGGAAACTCCGGCGGACAGATACAGCCCTTGCACCACTTTACAAAACGCTGCTTTACCATGCGGTCTTCAAGGGAGTGAAATGTTATAACCGCAAGCCTGCCATTCACTTTCAGGAGTGAAAAAGCGGTATCAAGGACTTCAGACAGACAATCCAGTTCCCCGTTAACCGCAATACGCAGCGCCTGAAACACTTTTCTGGCGGGGTGACCGTTCCTGCGATAGGAAGCCGGCACCGAATTTTTGATAAGCTCGGCTAACCGACCGGTGGTTGTGATTGCTTGTACTTCCCGCTCACGAACAATGGAGCGGGCAATGGGGCGGGCGTATTTTTCTTCCCCGTAACGATAAAATATCTCTGCAAGCTGTTTTTCATCCAATGTATTGACAAGATGAGCGGCGGTGTTACCCGTTTGGCTCATTCGCATATCCAGATGAGCATCTGCATGATAGGAAAAACCGCGTTCCGGTGCGTCAAGCTGGTGGGAAGAAACCCCGATATCCATCAGAATACCGTCCACCGACTTTATTCCAAGATCATCAAGCACTCGTTTCATTTCGACAAAGTTTGCGCGGATTACGCGAGCAGGAAGCCCTTCCAGCCTCCCTGATGCCTCTTTCACCGCATCAGGATCCTGGTCAATTGCGATCAGCCGCCCTGCTTTAAGGCGGGATGCAATTTCAAAGGAATGACCTCCGCCCCCGGCTGTCGCATCAAGATATATCCCATCCTCATGGATGTTCAGCGTTTGTATGGTTTCATCAAGCAAAACCGGTATATGATACGGCAAGCCTTTATGTCTGCCGGAGCATGTTTGCCCGCCCATGCCGAACCCACCGCCTTTACATTGATTACACTAAAATCCCAGCTCCATGAACTCGTTCTCCACCTCTTCCGGTGTCATTTGGAGACTTTCGGTTTCATATCCTTCTGGATTCCAAATTTCTGCCCTGTTGCCGGCGCCGATTACCAGCGCCCGCTTTTGAAGTGATGCATATCCAAGCAGATGTCGTGGGAGCAGGATTCGGCCCTGTGAGTCGACCTGCACATCGGCAGCGTTGGATGAAAGGTAGCGCTGAAGCTTACGCGCCTTGGTAAAAGGCATTTCAGCAAGTCCCTGCTGGAGCTTGTCCCATTCCTCCATGGAATACAGGCTGACGCAATGATCCATAACAGCCGCGGCAATAAAGCAATCGCCCAGCTTTTCACGAAGCTTAGCCGGCACAAAAATGCGCCCCTTCGCATCGATATTATGTTCATATCGGCCGTATAACATGGTTTGCCCCGTTTCCTTCCTTTTATGTGGTTTATTTAAACCACACGCAACCATTGTTGAAAACTCTGTGGAAAATGTTGAAACTCACCACTTGTCACCACTTCGTCACACTTTACACTACTTTCAACCACTCAATCCCTATTATAGACTGCCTTTTGGAAAATTGCAAGTACCGATGTTAATTTTTTACACGTAATTTTCAGGTAAATTATTGTAATTTCTCGCCATATTCGCACAGAACCGCGTTTTTAGCGTAAATCATACACCAACTTCTTCATTACGGCCTTATAGGCATTCCCTGAAAAATACAGGTTTTTTTACAGTATTTAACGCTATAATGACAATGGATACAAATAGAGAAAAGGCTTTGAGAATCGTAATGGCAAATCAATCCGGAATTAATAGCAATGAAAAATGCACCTGCAGGTGGTTGAAATGCAAAAGGCACGGAAAATGTGACGAATGTATTGCACACCATATAAATCACAAGAAATATCCCCAGCCGTTTTGCATGAGGAATCCTGCAAAACGCAAAATAAATAAAGAAAAGCAAGGGGATAACAAATAAATCCAAAGTTGCCCGCTTTTTATCGGATATAATAATCTTGATAAAAAGCGGGCAACTTTTATAAATTAGTTTCTTGGAAAGGGGTTAGATATCTATGAATGGAAACGCCGAAATGCTGAATTTTATTTATCAGAACTCCCAGATGGGGGTAGAAACAATCGAGCATCTGGCGAGTATTACAGAAAACGCAAACTTCAAAAAACACCTCCAATCTCAATATCGGGAATATAAGGAGATCCATCACGCAGCACGTGAGATGCTGAATAAAAACGGATATGACGAAAAGGGCATCAGCGCATTTGAAAAAATCAGAACCTATCTGATGATCAATCTCCAGACGATAACCGACAAATCTGCTTCCCATATTGCAGAAATGCTGATCATAGGAAGTAATATGGGTGTAATCAATGCAATCAAAAACATTAAAAAATATCAGAATGCCGAGCCGGATATCCTCGGCTTAATGAAGAAGCTCCAAAAATTTGAAGAAAACAACATCAAAGAGCTTAAAGCATTTCTTTAAGCTCCAAGGGGCGTGCAAATTTTGAAGCCTGACAAGGTGTTTTACGAACCCGCGGCACTGAAATATGCCCTTGGAAAGACGTTGAAAGAAACATTCAATGATATTCCATGGATTGCCATTGAAAATCATAATAATATTGAGCAGCTTCGAACTAGATCCAATCAGGAATTCCCGAAAATGAAAAGACACCTGATTGTCGGTGTGCGTAAATCACTGAAACACACACCCAATCATAAGGTGTCGGATTTTTTGGTACCATATACTTCCTCGGGATGCACAGCAATGTGCCTCTACTGCTATCTGGTCTGCAATTATAACAAATGCTCGTACCTAAGACTGTTCGTTAATCGGGAACAGATGCTTTATAAGATTATTAAAACAGCCGAGGAAGCCGAAAAAGATCTGGTTTTTGAGATTGGAAGCAACAGCGATATGGTGCTTGAGAATACCATAACCCAAAATCTCGAATGGACCATTCAAAACTTTGGTAAAAATAAAAAGGGGCTAATCACATTTCCGACAAAGTTTGATATGGTGGAGTCGCTTCTCCCGCTTGATCACAACGGGCGAGTTATCATGCGTATGAGTGTCAACCCGCAGGAGATTATAAGCAAAATTGAGTTTGGTACTTCCCAGCTTAAAAACAGAATTCGCGCCCTCAACCAAATGTGCCAAGCCGACTACAAAGCAGGCATTCTGATTGCACCCGTTATTTTTGTGGAAAACTGGAAGGAGCTTTATTCCAAATTAATTGACCAGTTGGCGGACGAGCTTTCCGAAAAAACCAAAAGCCAGCTTTTTATAGAAATTATATTTATGACTTACAGCTATGTGCACCGTGCCATCAATGCCGAAGCTTTTCCGAAAGCGGTTGATTTGTATGATCAATCCTTGATGACCGGACGCGGTAGGGGCAAGTATTGGTATCGTGAAGAGCTAAGGACACAGGGCGAGATATTTCTGAGAAATCAGCTTGAAGTAAAGCTGCCCGGCATACCGATTATCTATATTGTTTAAGTCTAAATATTATACACATGTCCTTATTCTATTCTTTCTCACCCAACCTGTTTAGAAAAGCGGTGAAATAGTCGGGTAGATCGCTTGTCAGCTCGATATAGCGTCCATCAACCGGATGAACAAATCCGATGGTTCGGGCATGAAGACATTGTCCGTGCAAATCGACAGGCTGCCTTTTCAATCCGTATACCCCGTCCCCTGCCAACGGATGACCAATATGGGACATATGCACCCTGATCTGGTGGGTACGACCTGTTTCCAGTTTTACACGGATATGGGTGTATCTCTTGTACCGCGCAATCACTTCGTAATGCGAAATGGCATGTTTCGCCTTCCCTGCCGCAAACATGCCATTGGACAAAACGGCCATTTTCTTGCGCTGAACCGGATGTCTGCCGATGGGGGCATCTATGGTTGCACTGTCCTCCTTGATCCTGCCGACAACCACAGCTTCATAAATTCTGGTAAAGCTGTGGGCTTTTATCTGTGCCGCGAGCGCCTGATGCGCCTTATCGTTTTTGGCAACAATCAGCAAGCCGCTTGTGTCTTTATCAATTCTATGAACAATTCCGGGCCGCATCTCACCGCCAATCTCCGACAGGCTGTCACCGCAATACGCTAAAAGCGCATTTACGAGCGTACCATCATAATTACCGGCTGCAGGATGTACAACCATTCCCTCGGGCTTATTTACAACAAGCAAATGGTCATCTTCGTATACAATATCAAGATTAATTGGTTCAGGCATTACCTCATGGGATACGAGGTCGGGAATACTAACCTGGATGATATCCCCTGTTCTGATTCGATAATTCTTTGGTTTCTTGCTACCATCCACCTTGACAAAGCCGCGTCCCAACCAGTCTTGTACTTGCGATCTTGTGACATCCAGCGTGTCACTAATATATCGGTCAAGCCTCTCCCCCGCCGTCTCCGGCAAAGGATTCAGTGTCCGCAGCTCCATGAGCGGTATCCTCCTTCACAGCACCTTGGGGTGTCTGAGCATGTGAAAGGTCTTTTTTTTCTTTATACAGAAACAGATAATAAAACAAAATCAATGATGCCCCTACAACCACAAAACAGTCTGCAAGATTAAAGATTGCAAAATCAATTGCCTTAAAATAGAAAAAATCAACTACCTTATGTCTAAAAATCCGGTCAATCAGATTTCCCACACCCCCCGCAAGCACAAGGGTGCCGCTTATGGTTACCAGCTTGGAATGACCGAGCTTCCTAGTCACCAGCACATAAAAAAGCGCCAGTAGCGCAACCGAAGTTATACCGATCAGCAAATATCTCTTATCAGATAGAATGCCGAAAGCTGCACCGGAATTTTCAAGATAGTTTAATTCAAACACGCCGTCGATTAATACAAAGGGAGCATTGCCCTCAAGATAGGTTTTGGCAAGCCACTTGGTAAATTGATCCATCACAATCAGAACTACCGCGCCCAGCGCCAAAAAAAGACCAAACATATCATTCCCCCAAACGAATTGTAAAAAGCGGCGGGCTGTAGACCTGCCGCTTTACTATTACCAACTGAATAATGTGGGGTGTCGTTTATTCACCCACAATTGCCGCACAGCGCTGGCACAAATCACCATGAGACGATTTGCCGACTGTATCGCTGTAAGTCCAGCAACGTGCGCATTTATTCCCGTCGGCATGCGCCACGGTAATGCTTAAGTCCTCCATATCCCCTTTGAACGTTCCGTCCTCTCCGTCCTGGACATCAAGCTGGGATATGATCAATACCGCAGATAGCAGCTTTGAAACAGATCGGACAAATTCCAACGTTTCCCCCTTGCAGTACAGCGTAATCTTGGCCTCAAGCGAGCCGCCGATAATCTTCTCTGTACGTGCAATTTCAAGCGCCTTCTTGACATCATTGCGCAGTGCATGAATGCGCTCCCATTTTGCGAGGAAACCCGAATCTTCGGTAAAGAATCCAGCTTTGGGAATCTCATTAAAAAGAACCGACTCGGCATCGTCACCGCTGCCGTGGGGCATAAACGACCAGATTTCCTCCGCCGTAAAGGCTAGGATGGGCGCAAGCATCCTGGTCAGTGTGTTCAGCAGCCTGTAAATAACAGTCTGGGCAGCACGGCGAGTAGGGCTTGCCGCCTTCTCAACATAGAGGCGATCCTTGAGAACATCAAGATAGAAATTAGATAAATCCACGACACAGAAGTTGTGTATCTTATGGAACGCATCATGAAACTCGTATGCTTTGTAGGCATGATTCACCTGGGCGGCAAGCTGATTCAGCCGCATTAAAGCCCAGCGGTCAATCTCCTCAAGCTTGTCATCCGAAACGCTGTCCCGGTCAGGAACGAAATCATTTAGATTGCTGAGAATAAATCGGGTGGTATTGCGGATCTTGCGGTATGCCTCTGAAAGCTGCTTGAGAATATCGTTGGACAGACGCACATCGACACGGTAATCAATCGACGCGACCCAAAGACGGAGAATATCGGCACCGTATTGCTTTACCACCTTTTCGGGAATAATCACATTGCCGAGTGACTTGGACATTTTGCGCCCCTCACCGTCCACTGTCCACCCATGTGTAAGAACCGCCTTATAGGGTGCCTCGCCTTTACAGGCAACGGCTGTGAGAAGGGAGGACTGGAACCAACCGCGGTATTGGTCTCCGCCTTCCAAATACAAATCCGCCGGCCATTTGAGATAAGGACGGGCTTCCAGCACCGCCGCGTGGGAAGAGCCGGAATCAAACCAAACGTC
>DHOG01000029.1:0-5202 GCA_002410715.1 Ruminococcaceae bacterium UBA5396
CAGAATGGCCGCGCGGGTGGCGGGTGTACCGAGGCCCTTGCGTTCCGCGTCGTCCGGCACGTCTTTCGCGCCCGCCGTCTCCATCGCGGAAAGCAAAGTGTCCTCCGTGTAGTGCTTGGGGGGTGAGGTCTTGCCCTCTTTGACGGAAACGGCAGCAACCGCAGCACTTTGTCCTTCTTCCAGTTCGGGCAGGGGCTTGTCGGTCTGTTCCTGCAAATAGGCTTTCCAGCCGGAAATAAGGACGGTCTTGCCTTTGGCGGCAAAGCCATACCCGGCACAGTCCAGCGTAACAGCGGTTTCGGCGTATCGGTGCGGCTCACTGATTGCGCAGAGAAGCTGCCGGCAAACCAGCCGCAAAATTTCACGCTCTCCGGCAGGCAGCGCGGAAACGTCCGCTTTCCCCGCTGCGGAGGTGGGAACGACGGCGTGATGGTCGCTGACCTTCGCGCCGTCGCAGACTTGAACGGCGTTGGGTTTTTCGGGAATACTCATGTCGTAAATACCAGCGGCGACGGCGGCAAGCGCCGGAACGGAGGCTTCCATATCGTTCGTCAGAAACCGGCTGTCCGTGCGGGGATAGGTGCAGAGCTTCTTTTCATAGAGCGATTGCAGATAATCAAGCGTCTGCTGGGCCGTATAGCCGAGCAGACGGTTCGCGTCGCGTTGAAGTGTGGTCAGGTCGTAGAGCGCGGGCGGCTTCTCGAATTTTTCTTTCTGCTCTACCTTTCTAATAATAGCCGCTTTCCCTTTGCAGGCGGCGGCAATGGCCTCGGCCTCCGGCTTCGCGTTCAGCTTGTCGCCGGTGGCGGTGAAGCCTCCGCAGTCAAGGCTGACCGTATAAAACGGTTCCGGCCGGAATGCGGAAATCTCCGCTTCGCGCTGTACGACGAGGGCCAGCGTCGGGGACATGACGCGCCCGACGTTCAGGGTGCGGTGATATAAAACCGAAAACAGGCGCGTCGCGTTGATGCCCACCAGCCAGTCAGCTTTGGAGCGGCAGAGCGCGGACTGATGCAGGCCGTCGTAGTCCCGGCCCGGTTTCAGGTCGGCAAAGCCTTGACGGATTGCTTCATCCTCCATCGAGGAAATCCAAAGCCGCTTCATCGGTTTGGAACAGCCTGCCATGCAGTAGACGGTACGGAAGATCAGCTCTCCCTCGCGTCCGGCGTCGCAGGCGTTGATGACCTCGTTTACATCGTCGCGGCGCAGCAGGGTGCGGAGAATATCGAACTGCTTCCATTTGTCTTTCCCCACGATGAAACGCCAGCTCTCCGGCAAAATGGGAAGATCCTCACGCCGCCATTTGGCATACTTTTTATCATAAGTATCCGCTTCGGCCAGTTCCGCGAGATGGCCCAGGCACCAGGAAACCAGGTAGCCGCCGCCCTCTAAATACCCGTCGCCGCGCTGCTTCGCGCCGATCACGGCGGCAATACTTTGAGCAACCGAGGGCTTTTCACTGATTACAAGTTTATGGGGAGCAGATAAAAATGTAGAGTTATTATTATTTTTGCTGTCAATCATGGAATTTTCTCCTTTCATTCACCACATAATGGCCTCCCACAAAGAACTGTGAGAGGCCACATATGGTTGTCATTACACTGCTATTTACCAAAGTCTTGAAGCCAACTCATCAAGCCAGCATCTTCATTCCACGATGGAAATTGCACAGTGTCTTTCAGTGGATTTGCTTTTTCAAGAGCTTCACGTTTGGCTGTACTGTCGGCACGCGCATAGATTTCTGTTGTTTTCACATTTGTATGCCCAAGCAAATCTCGAATATAGATTAGATTTACATCTGCTTGAAGCAGGTGCATGGCTTTTGAATGCCTAAAGCAGTGCGGCGACAACTTGTCAGGAATCAATTCGGGGTTGGCGGCTCTGGCAGCATCAGCGTATTTTTTTAGCGTATAAGCAATTCCCCAACGCGAAAACTTCTGTTTTTCACGGTTTAGGAATAAGGGACGATTGTTGTCCATGAACGGTTGTTTCGGCAGATCCTTAATATATTCTCGCAAAAGCGATTCTGTTCCATGAAGCAATGGTACGATCCTCGCCTTGTTACCCTTTCCAACCAAGCGAATTGTTGCCGGAGCGGAAAGTCGAACATCACCAACGCATATGTCTACGAGTTCTTGAACACGCGCTCCTGTGTCATACAGCAGACTCAAGATCATAGCATCACGTCGCCCATTTTTTGTTGTAGTGTCTGGCATAACCAAAATGGCCTTTATTCCATCTGGCGTGAGATAGTTTATGGTCGATTGAGGTGCCTTTGTTGTTTTTGTGCCAATAATATCCTGGCAGTCATATACCCTTTCGGGCATTTCATATTGGACAAACTCAAAGAACGCATGGATGGCTCCCAGTCTTTGGTTGCAAGTAGAAGCAGAACTACCGCGTGCAACTTTTAGCCATTCAATAAAATCGATGATGGTACGCCGGTCGATGCTTTCCAACGTGACTTTTTCCGGCTGTAATTTCTTTTCGTCACGAAGATAGCCCAATAGGAGCTTAAAGGTGTCCCTGTATGAAAGGATGGTGTTAGGGCTAAGGTTACGCTCTCCTGCCAAATGAATTGAGAGGAATCTTGAAAGCATGTAGGCAAAATCGTTTGGCTTAGATTTCTTCAAGGTAATCACCTCCGAATTCCGGGAAAACATACCCTGTTAATGCATTCATTTTTTCCGTAACATCAGGGTATGCTTCGGCAGTCATTTTCAGATACCACTGTGTTCCAGCCACATTTTCATGCCCTAAATACTTAGATAAGACAGGGAGTCCCGCCATAAGGTCAAACCCAGAGCTCGCCCACTCATTTAACCGATGACAAACAAAAGTGTGACGAACATCATGCAGCCTTGGCCCTAAGTTCCTGCCGCAATAGGGAATATCTGCATTCCACAGCAAGGTGCGAAAATGCTTTTCAATGTTTGAGACGCTGTAAGGTTTTCCATCTCTGCTGTAAAAAAACATATGGGATTCGTTATGCCCAGCATGTGTTTCATCAAGATAGGCTGAACACCACTGCACTAGCGATTTGCTCATGGGAACAAGGCGCTCTTTATCGTTTTTTCCTGACGGAATATGAATCATGCTGTTTTGAATGTCCACATCCTTAACTGTCAGGTGTAGCGCTTCTGAAATCCGTAACCCGCACCCATAGAGCATCCGGTAAAGGACGGGAAATGATTTGTGTTTGTTTGATGAGCTAGGGGAGAAATCCATTGTATCAAGCACCGCAAAAATTTTGCTTATCTCATTCTTTGTGAAAATGTAGGGGACATGAGCGCTATTTCTTCTGAGCTTAAACCGCTTAAAATAAGAATCATATCCCTGCTGTACAAGAAAATCAGCAAAATGCCATATAGCATAAAGCCGATTTGCATGGTATGAATCCGACTCATTTGGTGACTTTTCCATCCATGCACCTGCAAGCTCTCTGCTGATTGCAAAATTTTGGATGTCAAAGTCTTTTGCAAAATTGTCAAATCGTCTTAAAATCCATATTTGACCATTATACTGAATCCCAAGGGCACGTCTTTGCCGGACAAATGCTTCACACATGGGTGCGAAAGGGCCATTAAATTCCGGGGTATCAATCCTGCGTCTCATAGATCTACCTCCAACGCACACAGGCGGAGAGTTTTAATATCAACACGGAGGTAGCTTTCGGTACTGCTAATATCGGCATGTCCAAGAACACTGGAGATTGTGGGCAGCGATATGCCTTCAGCCAACATGCTGGAAGCCAAACTGTGACGTAAGGTATGCATTCCAGATACTCGGTTTTGTGGAGTCGTGATACCAGCTTGCCTCATGTATTTTGCGACAAGATTCCCGGAGATTGGGTTCAATTCATTGTACGGCGGCATATGGCTGACAAAAACAGTATTGTTACTACAAACAGGTCTGCCGTTTTTCAGGTAATCAATAATGGCCCAGCCTACATCGTCTGGCATAGGCAGTTCAAGAAACTTCCCGGTTTTCTGCTGTGTGATCGCGATTGTTTTCTTATTCCAGTCAATTGCGGAAAATGTAAGCGCGCGGACATCTCCCGAACGAAGTCCAAGCCGTACCGTCATCAGCAGCATTGCATAATCGCGTTTACCCTTTGGGTTGTTCTTGTCTACTGCGGCCAGCAGCTTCTGAATCTCGTCCGATGTAAAGGTATGCGGAAGCCGCTGCCGTCGAAGATTTTTCACATGAGGAATCATCCCTGAAAAAGTTTCCTTATGGAATCCTTCAGCTGCGGCGTAGTCACAAAGGCGGCCAAACTCACGCAGTGACGTGGATGCCGTTCCTGTAGAGTAATTGATAAAGGACTCAATGTACAGGTTCACGGTTTCTCTTGTCAGTTTGTTGAATTCTTCAACGCCTGTATCCAGCAAAAAATTCTCCAAACGGAATAAATGGCTGCGCATTGCCGTAATAGATCCCGCAGTAAGCCCTCGTTCAACTTGGGATTTCAAATACCCTTCGAAAAGTGCTTTGTAGTTTTGGGAAAAGGTCTTCTTTTGGTTTGTTTGACGAATCACCACGCCTAACCGAATAAAGTCAAGCAATACGTTCATAGGTCTGTTGACTGCATAACGAGAGTATTTATTGTCGTAATACCCTCCATAGGTTTCGTTAATGAACTCTTGACTGTATTTCGCCGTGAAAACCTGTGCTTCTAGGGATGCGCTGTATTCCAGCAGCGCATCCCAAACCTTAGTGTAACGTCTCAGGGTATATTTGCTATACCCCATTACCACCATTTTAGTGCGCAAAACCGATATTGGCGCTGCTAATTGGTTGGTCATCACAACCCGATTTTCTTCCATGTGTTTGCTACCTCCTGAATGTTTTGTGGCTTTGCCACTATCATTAGGGTAGCAGATTATGTGGTGAACGAAAGGAGAAAACCTTATGAATAACAGTAAAAGCGACATTATCTCAACATTTCCATCTGCTCCCCATAAACTTGTTTATGTGTAGCTCTCCATAAACAAGTCGCATTGTTCTTTCTCCTTCCGTTTCGGCGTGATGATGAGATCGCGGTAACAGGTTCCGGCGCAGCCGCTGCCGTAATAAGAGCAGCCGTAACAGCGGTGATCCTTGGGCGGGGCGGGAGGCTGTTCCTCCCGTCCGTATTTCGGCTTTTGCACCATCATTCGCTCAAAAGGGCTGTCGGTAAAAAAGGTCATTCGTCCTCACGCT
>DHOG01000029.1:5367-6400 GCA_002410715.1 Ruminococcaceae bacterium UBA5396
TCATTCGTCCTCACGCTCCGTTTCTTCATCGGGCGCTTCCAGCTCATTCTCCGGTTCGGATTCCGCCTCATTCTCATCCTCGCCATCATCATAATCCGCATAATCGTCCGGATCAGTTGGGTTTTTAGCGGCTTTCCCCGGCTTACGGAACTTAAAGAACCACACGGCAGCGCCGATGATTACGGCGGCAAGCAGCACAGCCGCTATCGGGCCGCTGCTGCCTGTGTCTGCCTGCCGGGTTTCTGTTTCCGCAAGAGTCTGCGACGCGGATTCGACTGTTGAACCCGTTTGCGCTTCGGATGAATTATCTGCGGTGTTATCCTTGCTGGCCTGATACTCTGAAACGAAATCATCATCGTCGATCAGAGCCAGTAAATCTTCCTCATCCACAAGATTGAGAAAATACACATTGTCCTCGTCGCTGGCATGGTCGATGATGAGGTAGAAGGTGTTGCCGTCCTTGGTCTGGACCGTGATAAACTCCTTGTCTCCTGATTCCGTATCGTCCACAAGGCTCAAATTACCGTCCGGCGTGAGCGGATCGGAGCTTTCGGCAGGCGCTGCGGTTACTTCTTCGGAACTGTCGGTTGTTTCTTCGCCGCCGTAAGCAAGTGCGTTGACTGAAAAGGCCGTCACGCAAAGCATGACGGCTAGAAGTATGGTAAAAACGCGCGTCATTTTATTTTTCATTTTCGGCGTCCTCCTGTTTGGATGAAGGAAACGGCACTCCGCCTTTTTCGCGGAACGCCTGAAGAACAGCGGACAACTCCTGCGAGGTCATGCCGGAGCCTCGCACGAGGCCCACAATGTCGGTATTCTCCAGCTCAATTTTCTGCTGCTCCAGTTCCCGGATGTGGGCTTGCAGCCCGGATATTTTTTGCTTTGTTTTCGCGATTTCCGTGTCAATCCTGTTGATTTTGGGGTTCAAAATGAATTCCTCCAATCTGTTTTTTGTTTATTGGGCGGGTAAGCGCCCAAATCCGTATAGGTGATTCTGCCAATAGCTCGTTTCAATAGATGTGTAGGAAATGGG
>DHOG01000174.1:0-22633 GCA_002410715.1 Ruminococcaceae bacterium UBA5396
AATTTTGCTTTTTTTGCATGAAAAAATTTTTTCCAACGTTTACTTGACACATACTAACATAAATTGCACTTGACAAGCAGGATATGCATAGTGTATTATAACGATAATACTATAAAAGCGATGATGGGGACAAGTACCATGTCTGAATTATTCAGAGAGCCGCCGGGTGGTGCGAGGCGGTTGTGCAGGCAGGGGAATATCACCTCCTGAGCTTTCTGCCGAAACGAAATTGTATACATGCATGTATACTCGGAGTAAGTGTGAACGGATTCCCACCGTTACAAGGGAAAGCATTCGGCAAGGATGAATCCTGACCTGATGCTCTGAGTGGCCTGTTTTTCAGGCAATAAGGGTGGTACCGCGGATAAGGAGCTTTATGTTCCCTTCGCCTCTTGTGTAAGAGACGAAGGGAATTTTTGTATTTTATTTTCCTATTGTTTAACTTTCCCGAAAGGCGTGATTTTATGTTTTTAAATGGTTCAGATGTATTGGTGGAATGTTTGTTGGAGCAGGGTGTTGATACAGTGTTCGGATATCCAGGTGGGGCTGTACTTAACATCTATGATGCCCTGTATAAATACCATGACCGAATCAACCATGTTCTTACTGCTCATGAGCAGGGTGCATCCCATGCTGCCGACGGTTATGCGCGTGCGACTGGTAAAGTGGGGGTTTGTATTGCCACATCAGGTCCCGGCGCGACAAATCTTGTTACCGGAATTGCCACAGCTTATATGGATTCGATTCCGATTGTAGCCATTACAGGGAATGTTGCGGTTCCGCTTCTTGGACGTGATTCGTTTCAGGAAGTGGATATAACCGGAATTACAATGCCGGTTACAAAGCATAATTTCATTGTGAAACATGTGGAGGAGCTTGCGGATACGATTCGCAAGGCATTTGCAATTGCTCAAAGCGGACGTCCCGGACCGGTATTGATTGATATTCCGAAGGATATAACTGCTGCAATGGTGGAATATAACAGTCGCACCGACAACGTTATGCGCCCTCATCAGCCTCCAAAGGAAGAACGCATTGCCTTGACACTCGAAAAGCTTGCGGCGTGCAGCCGCCCGCTAATTTATTTTGGCGGAGGCATTATATCCTCCGGAGCCGATAGGCAACTGCTTGAGCTTGCCGAAAAGCTTGATATACCGGTATGCTCGTCCATGATGGGGCTTGGCGGGTTTCCGCACGACCATGGTTTGTGGCTGGGGATGGTAGGTATGCACGGCACACTTGCGGCCAATAGGGCGGCAAGGGAATGCGATCTGCTGCTTGTATGCGGCGCGCGTTTTTCAGATCGGGTTGCAGGCAACCGCGGCGGGTTTTCTCCAAATGCGGAGGTAATCCATCTGGATGTAGACCATGCTGAATTTGATAAGAATGTGACTGCTACTGTCAGGCTGGCAGGCGACCTGCGTGAAGTGTTAAGTATTCTTTGTTTACGGTCAAAAAAAATAAAGCATTCCGAATGGGTTATACATGCGGCGTCAAAACGACGCTCTGTTATGCCCAACACGTCTAATCCCGAAGGGGTTCCGGATCCGCTCTATATTATACAAACCCTACGCGCTCTGACCGGTGACGATACCATTGTAGCCACCGACGTCGGACAACACCAGATGTGGACTGCACAGCATTTTGAGTTCCGGCAGGCAAGAACCTTCCTGACCTCGGGAGGACTCGGCACCATGGGCTATGGACTGGGGGCGGCAATCGGGGCTCAGTTTGCTCAGCCTGACCGGCGTGTTGTGCTCATTTCGGGTGACGGAAGCTTTCATATGAATCTCAACGAGCTTACGACACTTGCTTCCTATAATCTTCCGATTGTGGTGCTTGTTATGAACAATAGCGTACTTGGTATGGTGCGACAATGGCAGAAGGTATTTTACGGCAATCGATTTTCTGCAACTGATCCCCACAGAAAGACAGATCTTGTCAGACTGGCAGAAGCTTTTGGATGCAAAGGGATGAGAATTACCAAAACCGGGGAGGTAGAAGCGGTAATTAAGGCTGCGCTGGGGGATGGAGGTCCGGTTGTGGTGGATTGCAGGATTTCACCTGATGTGAACGTACTTCCTATGATTCCTCCGGGCGGAACTGTTGATGAAATGATAGAAGAGATGTAATAAATCAGTTTTCCAGTTTGGTAAAGAAAGGCAGGTTTTTATATGGGAGAGGGAAAGGCAATATTTTCTGTGCTGGCGGTCAACCACCCCGGAGTACTATTACGCGTTGCCGGATTATTTTCCCGCCGCGGCTTCAACATTGATTCCATTGTGGCGTGCAGCACCGAAAAGCCCTCGTTTTCAAGACTTACCATTGTAGTTACAGGGGATGAGGCAACCTTTACACAATTAACCCGCCAGCTTTTGAAGCTTGAGGACATTGTGAAAGTAGAGGTTCTTGAGCCGGAAGAGTGCGCAAACAGTGAGCTGCTGCTTGTAAAAGTTGGTGCTGTTGGAATGGGGCGCAGTCCGGTTATAAAAATGATACAATCTTATGGCGCAAGGGTTCTTGATATCGGTGATCTTACGATTACGGTTGAAATGACAGGCCAATCCGAAGAAATAGACCTATTTGTTGAGCAGCTTGAACGGTTTGGCATATTGGAAATGGCACGAACAGGAATTAATGCCCTTCAGCGGGGCGATCTCACGATCCATGATCAAGAGAAATAGATGGCGAGGTGATTTTATTGAAACGAAAGGTGGAAATTCTGGATTCCACACTTCGCGACGGAGCGCAGGGAGAGGGTGTTTCCTTTTCGGTTGAGGATAAGCTTGCTGTAACAAGACTTCTAGATGAACTGGGCATCCCATTCGTGGAAGCGGGAAATCCGGGTTCCAACCCCAAGGATCTGGAGTTCTTTCGTCGTGCATCCGAATTGAATTTGAAAAATACCAAGCTTGTAGCTTTCGGTTCTACCAGGCGAAAAAACACAAACGTTGAAGATGATGCAAATGTAAAGGCACTTCTGAATGCAAACACACAGGTTGTTGCTTTATTCGGTAAATGCTGGAATCTTCATGTGCGTGATATACTTCGGACAACCGATGCAGAAAATTTCGCCATGATTGCGGGTACCGTTGCTTTTTTCAAATCCAGGGGAAAGCGGGTTATATTTGACGCGGAGCATTTCTTTGATGGTTATAAAGCCAATCCCGTGTTTGCCATGAAAGCACTTGAATTCGCGGTCATTGCCGGCGCTGATGTACTGGCTTTATGTGATACGAACGGCGGCACCTTCCCGAAGGAAATTTATGATATTACCAAAACCGTAGTTGATGAGTTTGGTGTAACCATTGGTATCCATGTTCATAACGACGGCGGGATGGCAGTTGCCAACTCGATTATGGCGGTTGAGGCGGGGGCATCCCATGTGCAGGGTACATATATCGGTTTTGGGGAAAGAAGCGGAAATGCAAACCTGTCAACCATTATTCCAAACCTGCAGTTAAAACGCGGCTACGCATGTATACCGGAAGGCTGCATGGAAATGCTGACACCTGCCGCAAGAAGCATGGCTGAAATAGCGAATGTAAGGCTTGGCAGGGGAGAGCCTTATGTCGGTAGCAGTGCGTTTGCCCACAAGGCCGGGATGCATGCCGATGGAGTGCTTAAAAATTCAGCTACATTTGAGCATGTCCCGCCTGAATTGGTGGGGAACGAACGGCGTTTTCTCATGAGTGAAATAAGCGGGCGAACCGCCGTACTCGAAAAAATTCGTCACTATTGTCCTGAAATTAACAAGACATCTCCCGAATTAAATGCTATAATAGAACAGTTAAAGCACATGGAAATGGAAGGCTATCAGTACGAGGGCGCTGACGCAAGCTTCGAGCTGCTTGTGAGAAAGCTGCTTGGACAGATCAAACCTTACTTTAATTTGGGCTATTACCGTATTACGGGGGAAAAGCCATTCACGACGCATTACAGCGCAGTTGCGACACTGAAAGTTTTGGTTGGCGAGAATGCCCAAACCGCTGCCGGTGAAGGCAACGGCCCCGTTAATGCGCTTGATAAAGCGCTGAGAAGTGCCCTTTGCGGTTTTTATCCGGTTTTATCGGATTTCCGGCTGGTTGATTATAAGGTTCGCGTGATGGATTCAAAGCAGGCTACCGCCGCTCGCGTCCGTGTTTTGATTACGTCTACAGACGGAATAAAGGAATGGACTACAATCGGTGTTTCCACCGACGTGATTGAGGCAAGCTGGCTCGCGCTTAGCGAGTCTATGGAATACAAACTGGTTTGTGAAAATACAAAACCACCCAAATAATCTGAGATATTACATGTAGGAGGCAAATAGAATGGGTATGACCATGACACAAAAAATTCTGGCGGCACATGCAGGCCTGCCGGAGGTCAAGGCGGGACAGTTGATTGAGGCGAAGCTGGATTTATGCCTTGGCAACGACATCACTTCACCTGTAGCGATTAATGAGTTTGAACGATGCGGCGCTTGCGGAGTGTTTAACAAATCCCGTGTAGCACTTGTAATGGACCACTTTACTCCCAACAAGGATATTAAAGCTGCGGAGCAGGTAAAATATGTGCGGGAGTTCGCCAACAAATATGATGTCGAGTATTTTTTTGATGTAGGACGTATGGGCGTAGAGCATGCCATCCTGCCCGAACAGGGACTGGTAGGTCCCGGTGACTGCATTATCGGCGCAGACAGCCATACCTGCACGTACGGAGCACTGGGCGCATTTTCTACCGGAGTCGGCTCCACCGACCTTGCAGCTGGGATGGCTACAGGTACAGCGTGGTTTAAAGTTCCGTCCGCACTCAAAATCGAGCTTGTCGGCAAGCCCTCACGCTTTGTAGGTGGCAAGGATGTTATACTGCATCTGATCGGTCAGATTGGGGTGGACGGAGCACTTTACCGTTCTCTTGAATTTACCGGCGAGGGTGTTGCAAATCTTTCGATAGATGACCGTCTTTGCATTGCAAATATGGCAATTGAAGCAGGTGCGAAAAACGGTATTTTCCCGGTAGATGATATTACGCTTGCTTATGTTAACGGTAGATTTAAGCGTGAAATCAAGATTTTTGAGGCTGATGCCGACGCGGAATATGATGAGGTAATCACGATTGATCTGTCAAAGCTTCGTCCTTCGGTTGCATTTCCGCATCTGCCTGAAAACACCAAAACCATTGATGAGTGCAATGGTCAGGTCAAGATTGATCAGGTGGTAATCGGATCCTGTACGAACGGAAGAATCGAGGATATGCGGGCGGCAGCAGAGATTTTGAAAGGGCGCAAGGTTGCCAAAGGGGTGCGCTGCATTGTCATTCCCGCAACGCAACAGATCTGGCTTGATAGTATGCATGAAGGACTTTTTGATATATTTGTAGAAGCGGGTGCTGTTGTGTCAACCCCGACCTGTGGTCCCTGTCTTGGCGGTCATATGGGTATTCTTGCGGCGGGTGAGCGCGCAGTTTCCACCACCAACCGCAACTTTGTAGGTCGTATGGGACACGTAGACAGCGAGGTATATCTTTCAAATCCGTATGTTGCCGCCGCTTCGGCTGTAACAGGAACAATCACCGATCCCGCAGATTTAAAGTAGGGAGCGCTGTTCCCAGCGTTTCATGGTTCAGTTAAAAATCTATCTAGAAAGAGATGATAACATGATTGCACAGGGCAGAGTACATAAATACGGGGATAATGTTGATACAGACGTTATCATTCCGGCACGTTATCTGAATACGTCCAAGCATGAGGAGCTTGCCGCCCATTGCATGGAGGATATTGACGCCGAATTTGTCAATAAGGTGAAACCTGGAGACATTATGGTTGCAAACAAAAATTTCGGTTGCGGTTCATCTCGCGAGCATGCGCCGATTGCCATCAAAACGAGTGGTATTTCCTGTGTCATTGCTTCAACCTTTGCGCGGATATTTTACCGTAATGCCATCAATATCGGTCTGGCGATTCTGGAATGTGATGAAGCCGCAAAGGATATTCAGGCAGACGATGAAGTCAAGGTTGATTTTGACAGCGGCTTGATCGAAAATCTGACAACCGGAAAAACATATCAGGCAGAGCCTTTTCCGCCCTTTATTCAGAATATTATTGAAAAAGGCGGATTACTGAATTCGATTAAAGACAGGCTTTAATCACAAAGCTTGAATTGGGGGCTGGTTTTGAAATGAAATGCCCGCAATGCGGAAAAGAATTGGAAGATCTATTTTGTCCGAGCTGTGGACAGAGAGGTGAAAACCCCCATTATGATTTTATATATCACAAGAAATTGCCCCGTGCCGGCAAATTCCGGCGGGTTCTGATATTGCTTGTTTTGCTGGTTGCTGTTGCAGCAGGTATTGCCTTTGCGGCGCAGACATGGGGTGGCGAAGCGTTTCGCTTATGCTATATGCCTTAAAATAAAAACCTCGTCTTATCTTTGTAATGATAAGACGAGGTTTTTATTTTATTTGATGGTATCAAACTTTATTGAAGTTATATGATGATACTTATCGCCCGGTTTTAGGGTTGGCTGTTCGAAATTTGTATGGTTGACAGCGTCGGGGAAATACTGGGTTTCAAGACAAAAACCGCTGTTGAGCATATAACGCGCCCCATTTTTGCCCTTCATACCTTCTAAAAAGTTTCCGGTGTACAATTGAACGCCGGGAAGTGTGGTTTTGAGTTTAAATGAAATCCCGGATTTATTATCATAACCGGAAGCGGCATCACGTAAAGAACCGGTGTTGCCGCGAATAGCATAATTATGGTCATATCCGCCTGCAAGCTTAAGAGGTTGATAGTCATGACCAATTCTTTCACCGATGGCATGCGGCGTACGGAAATCCATTGGGGTACCTTCAACCTTCAGCATATTTCCGGTGGGGATAAGACCGGAATCCGATTCGGTAAATGAGTCGGATTCAATCTGCAGCACCTGATCCAGTACAGTTCCGCTGTCGTGGCCTGATAGATTGAAATAGGAATGGTTGGTAAGATTGCAAATCGTTTCTTTATCTGTTTCGGCATAGTATTCCCATATTAATTCGCCGTCCTCAGAAAGGGAGTGGGTGACCGATACCTTTAAAGTGCCCGGATACCCTTCCTCTCCATTACAGCTCACCAAAGATAATACAAGCTGATTGTCCCTTATACAGGCGTCCCAGACTCTTTTGTCAAACCCTATGTTTCCGCCATGCAGATGATGACCGTTGCTGTTGCAAGGGAGTGTATACTCGCTGCCGCCGAGTGTAAATTGCCCCTTGCAAATGCGGTTGGCATGGCGGCCGATTAGCGCGCCAAAATATGTACCGCTGCTGCTTTCATAGCCGGATAGATCGTCAAATCCCAGCACGATATCAACCAGTTTTCCGTCTTTATCCGGAACCTTCAGAAATGTAATAATCCCGCCGTAGGTCAGGATGCCGACTTGCATACCTCTTGCGTTTGTCAGGGTGAATAAATCAACATCTTTTCCCTCGACGGTTTTTCCATAAAAACGTTTTTTAATATCCATTTTTTATCTCCTTTGATACATCCTTAAATGACAAAGCCTCCGTTCGGGCTGAGTACCTGACCGGTAATGAAATCAGACTTTTGAGATGATAAAAATAATATGGCTTCTGCCACATTATGCGGCGTTCCGATTCTTCCAAGGGGAGTATCCTGTATGAGAAAAGAACGCGTCTCTTGATTTAGCTTTGCATTCATATCGGTATCGATAATGCCGGGGGCAACACAGTTTACTTGGATGTTTGACGGGCCAAGCTCCTTTGCAAGTGACTTTGTCATGCCAATCAGGGCAGCCTTGGCAGCCGAGTAGTGCACTTCGCAGGATGCGCCAACCATTCCCCATATAGATGAAATCAGTACAATTTTACCGCTCTTATGCCGGATCATGCCGGGCAAAACAGCGCGGCAGCAGTAATATGCCGCGTCAAGCGTAACAGACATCATGTCTCGCCATTCATTGGGTGTGATTTCGGTAAACAGTTTCTGCTGTGATCTTCCTGCGTTGCTTACAAGCACATCAATATTACCGAAGCGTGCTTCTCCCGCCTCAACCATTCGGTTTACCTGTTCAATATTGCTGACATCGGCACGAAAGGGAAGAACATCGACGCCCTGTTTCATTAAGTCTTGGGCGAGTTTCAGTGCGGAGGGTTCGGAATTTAAATAATTCAGTATGATTCGATATCCCTGCTGCGCAAACAGCTCGGCGGCTGCTTTTCCGATGCCCCGGGAAGCTCCTGTTATCAAAACACTGCGGTTTCGCATTCAATTCCATATCCTTTCCGTCCGATAGGTGCATTTTGGCAATGTCATACATCAATTTTAAAATCATCTTCCGAGAATTTTTCAAGCTGCGGTTGATGGGAGGGGATCCGCTTAAGCGGATCATATATAAACTTCCGGCAGTGATGGTAGAGCGGCATTACGCCTTTTTTAGGGCATAAAACAGCTTTGCCGTCTGATGAACGACGACCATATAGACAATATTCACAGGTTGCCTCCACATTGTTTCCATATAGCTTTCGCCCCATTATGGCATCTCTCTCCTCGTCTTCAATCCCAACAATCATAACATATTTTCCTCCTTTTTTCCAGCATGATTTTTATTGAACAACTACGATTGGATTAAACAATTGAAGTTGAGTTCTCGGTTTTAGATCTTTTTGTAAGAATCTCGATTGGTTTTCTGGCTGTTGTTAGCAGAAAAAGAGCGCAAAGGGAAAGTAAGGCAGCAGAGGCTCCGGCATTTACTGAAAAAGGAACCACTTTTGCTTCAGAAAACGGTTTGAATGCCATATCTGCAACAGGAACAAGGCGAAATAGTAAAGCACTGAATAAGCCGCCGAGCAAGGCGTGCAATATACGTATAGCAAAGAATCCTCGGCTGATTAACTTTTTCCCACGAAGAGCAGCCGTTACTTGGCAATGTACTGAGACACCCCCCCAGCCGAGCGAAATGCCAAGCAGAAACGGAGCAGCTGCACCTGTGCGAGCCGCCTCGATACTGCCGCAACTTACCTCGAGTAGACATGAAATAAAATAAGAGACCATGTCTGATATGGAATTCTGTGACCGGGAAGATCCCACAAAGCGTGATACAAGCGTCTGAATATATCTGTTGAAACCGCTGGCATCTAAAAGAGACAGCAAAGCGGCAAATAAAATAATAAAGCCGCACATCAGCAGCAGTGAGTGACAAGCACCGTTGACCGATTCAACAAAAGCAGAAGCCGGAGCCAGCCGTGGTGAAGACCGGAGTACAACGTTGTTTATTTCTGATTCGGAATCCTTTGAAGTGCCGATTCTCAATAACAAACCAAGAACTAGGGAAGCTGCAATGTGCGCAATGTACAGCATAACACCATATTGCAGGTTGCCCATCATGCCGGCACCAACGGCACTAATGATAAAAGCAGGTCCTCCGTTTACACAAAAGCCAAGCATACGCCGCCCCTGCTCCTTTGTTATACAGCCCTGTTGTACCAACTCGCCGACAGCAATTCCTCCGGCAGGATAGCCGCCTATAAAACCGATTAGTATGCCTGCAGCACAGCAGCCCGGTAGTCTGAACACAAATTGGGTTGGTTTTTCCAGCCATTTTCCGACATATGTACTTAATCCGGATTTTACGATGAAACCGGCTAAAACGAGAAAAGGAAAAAGAGATGGAATAATGATTGATGAGCAAATCGCAAGCCCTCTGCTTATACCTGAGGAAGCTGCATACGGCAAAGCTATCAAAAGCCAGCCGGCAGCCATACAGCCGATTATCATTAAAAAACTGTTAATTGAAGATTTGCGGATCGTTTTTATAAACATGTATACCCATCCTTTGCTGTATTTGAATCTTATCCTATATGTTTTAAAATCTGGCATCTCTATTCTTTATTCACTGCTTTGCTTTACTATGCTTGTCTTGCCGCATTAAAATATGGAAAGCCGCATATTTTGTTTAGAGAGTGTGAAATATTCCAGCCGTGTGTGAAAGGATGGATCTATATATGAGAACCGCAAGATCAAAAAGACAAAAAAGAAAAATGTCCACAAAAAACGGGCTGACAGAAAAAGTAGAGCGTGTATTGGAATTGCCGATAGGCTCTCTGAGTAGTGCCGCCCGGGTAGAGTTTTTGGGGAATAAAAGAGCAATCATAGATGGATGCCACGGAATTGTTGAGTACAGCGACGATTTAATACGTATGCAGTCGGGCAGCGGTATGATACGTTTTACAGGAACCATGCTCAGCATTAGTTGTATGACAGAGGACAGCGCAATTATTGAAGGGAATATCCTGACTATGGAGTTTTTGTCTTGATCGAATATTTTATCTGCCCGAATTAAGGAGTGAATCACTTATGTTTCTATTACGTTTTTTAAGATGGTTTTTTGGATGGGTAAGGCTTGAAGCCGAAGGCGGTTTTCCCGAGAGACTTTTGAATCTGGCTACCCGTGAGGGGATAGAACTCTGGGGGGTTCGAAGATATGGTTTGAAGCTGATGGCTAGTTGTCCCGCCAGACAGTATCGTCTTCTCAGGTCGCCTGCCAAGCGCTGCGGCATGAAACTTCATGTAAAAAAAAGACACGGTATGCCCTTCATTGTCCGCCGATATCGGTCGCGAGCCGGTGTGTTGGCAGGGCTGCTTCTTTTTGCAATTATCCTCCAGTTCCTTTCACAACGAACATGGGTAATTGAGGTTAGAGGCAATAACAAGGTAGATAAAGAAGAAATCGTGCACGTAATGGAGAGTTTCGGGGTGCGTGAGGGAGCCGATCTTTCATCGCTGGATATACCGTCATTACAGCTTGAGTCTTTGCAAAAGCTTCCCGGTCTTGCATGGTGCGTCGTAAATCTTAAGGGGAGCATTGCTTATATCGACGTAACTGAGCGGGTTTCTCCCCCTCAGCTGTCAAATCCAGACCATCCTTCAAATATTAAATCAACCAGGGACGGGAGAATCGTGTCTGTTGAAGTATATACGGGTCAGGCTATGGTTCAGAAGGGAGATGCTGTTACACAGGGAATGCTTCTTGTCAGTGGAGTGGTAGACAGTTCTGTCGGTCCGATATTAAAAAGATCACAGGCTCGAATATTGGCGGAAACCACGAGAACACTTGAGGTAAGCGTACCGCTTAAGGAAATACAGCTGCTGCCCACCAAAGAAAGAATACTCAGACCTTATCTGCATTTTTTCACACTGAATATACCAATGTTCACAGATGGAACGATAGAGCAACAGAGTGAGCTTAAAATATCCAAAAATATGCTGGTGATGAACGGCATAGATCTGCCGATCGGAATTATAAACAGAACCTATGTATTGCTCGAACAAACTGAAATTGTCAGAACACAGGCGCAGGCCAAGGAACTGGCTGCGAAAAGGCTTGCAGAAAAAAAGAAAAACCAACTGGCTTCGGTTGAAATTTTATCGGCAAACGAGAAAGATTGGTTAAATAACGGTAAATATAGTATCAAAGGGATATATACCTGCATTGAAGATATTTGTATGGAAGAGCAGCTGATTGTGGAGTAAACTCAACCAATCGTTGGGAAAAAATAAAAAAATATATATGTATTCTATTTATATCCTAGTTGTTATAATAAAAATTTGTCTAAAACGTGTAATGACAAACACAATATTTCTGTTATAATATATATATTATAGGTATAATCGTGGGAAGTGTGGTCTGTTGATGCTTGAGCAGATTCTAAATTTGGATCGAATGGAACAGGCGGTTTCTCTTTTTGGGAGCTTTGATGAGAACGTAAGATTAATTGAAAAGCATTATGCGGTTGATATTTTAAGCCGAGGCACCGATATAAAAGTCAGCGGAGAGCCTGAATCAGTGGCAAAAGCGATTCGTGCAATTCAGGGACTTCTTCAGCTCATTAACCGGGGAGAGCAGCTTAATGAACAAAATGTTCGCTATGTGCTGATGCTGGTTGACGAAGGAGGGGAGGAAGAACTTCCGCAGCTTTCGTCTAATAGTATATGTATCACTTCTAAAGGCAAGCCTGTAAAGCCTAAAACTTTGGGGCAGAAGAATTATGTGGAGAACATTCGGAAGAATACGATCGTGCTTGGTGTCGGGCCTGCGGGAACGGGTAAAACCTATCTTGCTGTAGCAATGGCGGTAAGTGCATTTCGTTCAAAAGAGGTAAACCGCATTATTTTGACGCGCCCTGCGGTAGAGGCGGGGGAAAAGCTTGGATTTCTGCCCGGAGACCTGCAGTCAAAGGTTGATCCTTATCTCAGGCCGCTTTATGATGCGCTTTTTGATATGCTTGGCGCTGAATCATATCAAAAATATCTGGAGCGCGGCAATATTGAAGTTGCTCCGCTTGCCTATATGCGGGGACGAACGCTGGATGACAGCTTTATTATTCTTGACGAAGCGCAAAACACAACAGCCGAACAGATGAAGATGTTTTTAACACGACTGGGGTTCAACTCAAAGATGGTTGTTACAGGTGACGTTACGCAAATCGACCTTCCTGAAGGGCGAAAAAGTGGACTGAAGGAAGTCATGAAAATTTTAAGAGGTATTGAGGATATAGGGGTTTGTACGTTCAGCCAGAAGGATGTCGTGCGGCATCAGCTAGTACAGCGTATTGTACAGGCATATGAAAAATTCGAAAAATTAGACGAAGGGAAACGAAACAGAAATTATGGAAAAAATAAAAGTTATCATTGAAAATAAGCAAAAGACGATTCGCATTCCTACTGGGGTTCGTCTATTAATTCGCCGTTGCTGTCATGCAGCTTTGGAACTGGAGAGTTTTCAAGGATCAGCTGAAATCGGGGTTTCCATTGTAGACGACGATCAGCTTCGCCAGATTAATAATGAATATCGCAACATTGATTCATCAACCGATGTTCTCTCTTTTCCGATGGGTGAAAACGGCAATTATGATAAGAATCCGGAAACCGGTGCATACATACTTGGCGATGTGGTTTTATCGATCGAACGCGCTAAGGAACAAGCGGAACAGTTTGGACACTCTTTACAGCGTGAAATAGGATACCTTGTTGTTCACTCTGTTTTGCATCTTTTGGGGTATGATCATGTTGACGGAGGACTTGAGTCAGTCCGTATGCGGGAACGTGAGGAAGCGATTATGACGTCTGTAGGGCTTCCTCGTGGAGGAAGCTATGTGTTAACCGAGGATGAGAGATAAAGAAATATGTTATTGTTTTGGAAAAGCTTTGCCTATGCGGGTTCGGGCATATGGTTTTGTTTGCGCCATGAACGAAATTTCAGAATACATTTGGTTATAACCATCTATGTATTATGCTTTGCTCCTGCATTCTCTTTATCGCGTGCCGAATGGGCAATACTGTTTCTGACAATGGCGTTGGTTTTGGCAGCAGAGGCCATAAATACCGCTATTGAGAATGCGGTAAATCTTTCTTCACCGAAAATTCACCCCACTGCAAGAATCGCAAAGGATGTAGCTGCTGCCGCTGTTTTGATATGTTCGGTTGCATCGATTTGTGTAGGCGTTGTTCTCTTTGGCCGACCAGAGGAATTATCGGTACTGTTCAATGGCTTATTCGCTCAGCCTTGGAAAACTGCACTGTTGTTATTATCTTTGTTTGTATCGATCTTATTTATATTACGCGGTGGCTCTCGAAAGATCATTTCGGATAAATAAATGGACTGTAAAATGGATACAATCACGTATGTATCGCTGTTGAAGGGAAGAAATCCTCCTATATGACCAAACAAATTGACTGCACTTCAAAATCAGCATTTATTGCAATCATCGGCCTTCCGAATGTGGGGAAATCAACCCTTTTAAACACATTGGTAGGTCGGAAAGTTGCAATCGTATCGGACAAGCCCCAGACAACCAGAAACAGGATTATGGGCGTACAGACAAGGGGAGACACGCAAATTGTCTTTCTGGATACGCCTGGTGCACACCGACCAAGAACACGTCTCGGTGATTTTATGGTTAAATCTATTGGAGAGGCTGTTTCGGGCGTTGACGCTGCTGTTCTGGTTACCGATACTTCAAACGGTATTAAACAGGATGAGCGTAATTTGCTTGATCAGTGTGCAAGACAAAAACTACCTGTCGTTTTGGTCATCAATAAGACAGATACGCTTGCGGATAAATCAGTATTGTTGAGTAAAATTTCAGGGTGGCAGAGTGAATATCAGTTTTCTGCAGTTGTTCCTATCTCTGCCTTGACCGGTGACGGAATGGAAGAGCTTAATCAGGAACTTGACGTTTTTGCGTTTGATGGTCCCCACTTTTTCCCTGATGATATGATAAGCGATCAGCCGGAACGCGTGATTTCGGCGGAACTGATACGTGAAAAAATTCTGCTTTTTTTACGTGACGAGATTCCGCACGGTATTGCGGTGGTTGTTGAAAACATGAATGAGCGTCAATCCGGTCAGCAAGCTATTTTGGATATAGAAGCAAACATTTTCTGTGAGCGTGAAAGCCATAAGGGCATTATTATCGGAAAGCGCGGCAGTATGCTTCAGCGAATTGGAAAAGCTGCGCGGGAAGATATGGAATCCCTTTTTGGATCAAAAGTAAATCTCCAATGCTGGATCAAGGTTAAGGAGGACTGGCGAAACCGTCAGGGGCTTATGGGTAGTTTTGGATATAAATAAAAATTCGGAATTTGTTTCCGGTATATGTTTCCGAGTATTGAACTCAAATGTATGCATATGATAAAGGATGTAGTTTTACAAGTAAGACGTATAGAACGGAGCGTGTTTGAAATAGATTTTTCAAACGGGGGAGTTTTGTGTTTTGGCACGTTTTTTGGCTTGTAAACCGGTATAAACTCCTGGCCTCTACGCGAAAGGATGGTCATATGTATGAAACGATACGATATGTGGGATGCCTTTTTAAAAACCGGCAGAGTTGAGGATTACCTTCGATACAGGGGCATTGATGTGTATAACACGAAGGGTAGGGAGGAACGGCACCGGAATGACAACCGAGGCTCTGATTATCAGGGAGAACAACAATATCGGTGAGGCAGATCGCTTTGTCACAGCACTGACACGTGATATAGGTATTATACGGGCCTCTGTAAGAGGTGCGCGAAATCTTAAAAATCGAAATTCAACAGCAACACAGTTGCTTTCATATTCCCGTCTGACACTTCATCGTGGGCGGGATAAATACATAGTAGAGACTGCACAACCAATATCGGTTTTTTTTGAATTGCGTTCGGATATCGTAAAACTATCGCTTGCACAGTATTTTTGTGAGTTAGCAGGCGTACTTGCTCCGCAGGAGGAACCGGCGGAGGATTTTTTGCGTTTAATGCTGAATTCATTACATTTTTTAGCAGAAAATCAACGGGACCCCCATCTGATTAAAGCAGTATTGGAGCTAAGAATGCTTGGGCTTGCAGGATTTATGCCTGACTTGATGGCGTGCTCAATGTGCGGGGCTTTTGAAAGCGACTCCATGTGGTTTTCAATGCGGGAGGGCAGTCTCATCTGCCGGGAATGCAGTCCGCAGCAGCCTGTAAGGGGTGGGTGTCGGATTACGCCCAACGTTCTAGCTGCAATGCGGCATATCAACTTCTCAGAATTTGAAAAATGCTTTTCCTTTACAATGTCGGATGACGGAATTCGCATGTTATCGAAGCAAACCGAAGCTTTTATGCAGACCCAGCTTGGCAGGAGCTTTAAAACACTCGATTTTTATCATTCCATCCAAAAAGAGTAGCAAAACCGGAGGATTACCAATGAATACGGAAGACATGAGAAAAAGAAATTATGGACTGATATGCCGCAGTATATCGCGATTTTTGTTGGTTATGTCGGTTCTATTTATATTGCTGCTTCAGGGCATGACTTTTTTTATTGCTGTAGATGGCGGTTATAATATCACCCGCTCTTTACTTTTATCCCTGATACCCATTATCGGCCCATTGATATGTGGATTTCAGCTTGCCTTGGCCGGAGTCGGATCTCCGTTAATTCTGCTTGCCTTATTTATTCCCTGTGTCGTCACAGCGCTCGGTTGTGCATATTTCAACGACCAATACGCAAATGATATACTTGTGCATAATAAAGAAGAGAACGAAAAAAGACTTCCTGAAATAAATACTGACCTTCTGAAATCGGGGATAAATAAAATACATGAGCCAAAACCGCAGACGCTGCCAACCACCGTACCTCCAAAACCGCAGCCACTCCCTGTCAAAACACCTGAGGTTCGGCCACAGACACTACCGATACCCAGACCAGATGTTAAGACTGATAAATATGAAACAAAAGAGAAGAAACCTGTTGATACGATACTTACCGCAAAAACCGGACATGATGAATATGATAAAGCACTGCAGGATGTTTTATCAATTTTAAACAAGGGATAAATTGAAATAAGGGCTTGATTACAGAATGAACCGAAATTACAGAGTACTGGAGCTTGATAAAATTCTTGAGCTTCTTGCAGATGAGACAAGCTGTGATGATGCTGCAGCTCTTGCAAGAGAGCTAGAGCCCTCTGCCGATCTTTGGGAGACACAAAGAAGGATGGCAGATACATCGGCAGCATATATGCTTATGGAGAGATTCGGCAGCCCGTCTTTTTCACAGATTAAAAATGTTACCGGTGCGCTGCGTCGGGCTGATATGGGTGCGTCACTGAGTATGCGTGAATTGCTTGATATCGCCGAAACATTGAGAATCATACGTTCTCTTCATGATTGGCACAAAAACTGCTTAGGGGCCAATACATGTCTTGATGACAGATTCAATGCATTATCTCCCAATAAATATCTGGAAGAAAAAATCAGAGCCGCAATCATTTCTGAGGAAGAAATGTCTGATAGTGCCTCTCCTGTACTAAACGATATCCGGAGAAAGATGCGTGCAGCTTCTTCCCGCGTTCGGGAGAAGCTTGATAAAATGATACGTTCACCCGAATATCAAAAATCGCTCCAGGATCCAATTGTAACCATCCGAGGGGGGCGTTTTGTTGTGCCTGTTAAGTCTGAGCACAGAGGCGAGGTGCCCGGACTAATTCATGATACTTCATCATCAGGTGCCACGGTGTTTGTGGAACCAATGGCAGTGGTTGAAGCCAATAACGAGCTTCGTGTACTGTTGTCAAAGGAGCAGACTGAAATTGAACGTATATTGGCGGCATTGTCTGCCGAAGCTGGTAGCTTTGCGGTTTCGATTATTGAAGACTATAAAATCCTTGTAGAATTGAACTTTATATTTGCAAAGGCACGGCTCGCATACAAAATGAAGGCATCGGTGCCTGTATTAACCGATGATCGGCATATCCTTTTGCGCAAGGCGCGGCATCCGCTCCTGGATCAGAATAAAGCGGTTCCGATAGATGTGGAGCTGGGCGGCGAGTATGATACACTGATTATTACCGGCCCGAATACCGGCGGTAAAACGGTAACCATCAAAACTATTGGTCTGCTCACCCTAATGGCGATGTGCGGATTGATGCCACCTGTGGGTGACGGCAGTATTTTTTCGGTATTTGACACAGTTTATGCGGATATAGGGGATGAACAATCCATTGAACAGTCGCTATCTACATTTTCTGCTCATACCACCAATCTCATACGTATTTTGGATGAAGCAGATGACACCAGTCTTGTTTTGATGGATGAATTGGGCGCGGGCACCGACCCGGTCGAAGGGGCAGCACTTGCTACAGCCGTCATCGAGAGACTTCGGTTAAAAGGTTCGCGAATTGCCGCAACAACCCATTATGCCGAGTTAAAGGCCTATGCAATCAATACCCGGGGTGTGGAAAATGGAAGCTGCGAGTTTGATGTTACAACACTGCGTCCGACGTACCGACTATTGGTTGGTGTGCCCGGACGTTCTAACGCTTTTGCAATATCGGAACGATTGGGTATGGATTCCACTCTGGTGAATCGAGCCAGAGAATTGGTTTCGAGTGAAAACCAAAAGCTTGAGGATGTTGTAACCAAGCTTGAAGAACGCCGCCGGACGCTGGAGAGCGAGCTTGAGCAGGCACGTACCATGCGGGCTTCGGCACAGTCGGCCGGGCAGAAGGCCGAGCAGCAGCTAACCGAGCTTAACAGATTGAAGGAAAAGGAAATAGAACGTGCCAAAAAAGAGGCACGGAGGATTGTAGAACGGGCACGTGCAGAAGCCGAGCAGCTGATTAGCGAGCTTGATTCTCTTAGAAAAGAAAAGAATGCCACCGATTTTGCGATCAAGGCACAGGAGGCGAAAAGCAGATTGCGCTCAAAGCTTCGTGCGGTTGAGGATGCGATAGATCCGGTAGTTCAGAAATCGAAAGGTCATTATAAACTTCCGCGCTCCTTAAAGGCAGGAGACGATGTGCTGATTGCAGACATTGATAAAAAAGGCGTTGTGCTGTCTCCGCCGGACGGCAGTGGAAATGTATTGGTTCAGGCAGGTATTATTAAAACACGTGTCAGTCTTGATAATTTGAGGTTGCTTGAGAAAAAGGCAGTAGAATCGGCAGTTTCAACTTCGGTCAGAACAATAAAAAACGGTTTGTCCCGTGCCGCCAGATCGGTTCAGACCGAGATCGATTTAAGAGGAAAGCTTACGGATGAAGGAATTCTTGAGCTTGACAGGTTTATAGATGATGCACTGTTGTCCGGTATCGGACAAATCACTGTAATCCACGGAAAAGGGACGGGCGCAATGCGTGCCGCGGTACACAGGCATCTGCGGACACACCGGTCAATCAAAAGCTTCCGTCTTGGTGTTTACGGCGAGGGGGAAAACGGCGTAACAATTGTTGAGTTAGCTTAATTTTAGAAAAATACTCCCCGGTTACAAAGGCTTGAGCCTTTTGTAATCGGGGAGATCTTCTAATATTAATATGTTTTGCTAGTCAATTATCAGCTTTCAGCCGAGGGGAGTCGAGTTTTCCTGAGTTTGGCGTTGAATTCATAAATGTGTTAAATTATAATAGATTGTGTGAAGGAGTGTTAAAGCAATGAAGATATCTTCCAGAGGACGATATGGATTAAGAATGATGGTGGAAATAGCAAGGCATAACCCTGGGGATTGGGTCTCTATCAAGGATATTTCGATTCATCAAGGAGTTTCGGTGAAATATCTTGAACAAATCGTAACAGGTCTTACGAAATCCGGGTTACTGTTAAGCTATCGAGGATCTCAGGGCGGCTATACGCTTGCCAAATCACCGGAACAATATACGGCAGGGGAAATTCTGCGAGCTATAGAAGGCAATTTGGCTCCTGTGGCGTGCCTTGACAGTAAAACAAATCATTGTGATCGGCGGGATATCTGCCCAACAATTCATTTTTGGGTGGGGTTGCATGAAGTCATTAATAAGTATGTCGATTCTACTACATTGAAGGATTTGGTAGATATGGGTGAATCTCAATTAAATGAGTATTACATATAGTAATTTGTACATTTAATATTGACAAAAAGAGCTGGGTATAATATCATAGTATAACACTAGGAGTAGTAGGAATTAATTGTGACTATAGCAAGCTTCATACATCATCTATGGTCATAGAGCTCGATCCGGCAAATGTGCTTCGTAGTTGACCAGATGTATTTTAATTAAAGGGGGCGCATTCATGTATTCCGTAGTCTTTAAAATGCTTCGTCATAATTTCAGAAACGGCCGAATGTGCCGTTGTAAGTCATTAACCATCATTTAAAATAAAAAGAGGATATGATCTTACAATGAATAAAACTTATAAATTTGAAACACTCCAGGTTCATGCGGGGCAGGAGAAACCCGATTCGGCAACTGACGCCAGGGCGGTGCCAATCTATGCAACTACGTCCTATGTTTTTGCCGATTCTGCGCAGGCCGCCGGGAGGTTTGGCTTAACCGAGACCGGAAATATTTATACAAGACTGATGAATCCAACTTCGGATGTGTTTGAACAGCGTATCGCAGCGCTTGAAGGAGGAGCAGCAGCTTTGGCGACTGCTTCCGGTGCAGCTGCAATTACCTATGCAATTCAGAATATCACACATAGCGGGGATAATATCGTTGCAGACAAGCGCATTTATGGTGGCTCCTATAATCTTTTGGCACACACATTGCCCGATTTTGGAATCAATACTACGTTTATAGACGGGGACAATCCTCAAAGCTTTGCTGACGCAGTTCAACCTAATACCAAAGCTTTTTTTATCGAAACGCTGGGCAATCCCAACTCGACCATTGTCGATGTCGATGCAGTAGCCGAGATTGCCCATAAAAACGGGATTCCTCTGATTGTTGATAACACCTTTGCAACGCCATATCTTTTCCGTCCGATCGAACACGGAGCAGATATTGTGGTTCATTCGGCGACAAAGTTTATTGGAGGCCACGGTACAGCTATCGGCGGAGTAATAATTGATTCTGGGAAGTTTAACTGGTCTGTAAATGATAAATTTCCTGGTTTAACAAAGCCAAACCCTAGCTATCATGGTGCAGTATTTACTGAAGCTGTTGGGAATCTTGCTTACATTATTAAAATCAGAGTTACGCTGATGAGAGATACCGGCTCGACCATCAGCCCGTTTCATTCGTTTTTGTTTCTGCAGGGATTGGAAACCCTATCCCTACGTGTTGAGCGTCATGTTTATAACGCACTTAAGGTTGCCGAATACCTGTCAAATCATCCGCAGGTTGAAAAGGTGAATCACCCCTCCCTTAGAGATCATCCCGACCATTCGCTTTATAATAAGTATTATCCGAACGGTGCCGGATCAATATTCACATTTGAAATCAAGGGAGACGCTGAAGGAGCCAATGCCTTTATCGACAGACTTAAGATTTTTTCGCTTCTTGCAAATGTTGCTGATGTAAAATCGCTTGCCATTCATCCTGCAAGTACAACGCATTCGCAGCTCAGCACCGACCAACTACAAGAACAGGGGATCAAGCCGAATACCATTCGGCTGTCGATTGGTACCGAGCATATCGATGATATTGTAGCCGATCTTGAGCAGGCATTTAATTATTTGTAAAAAATCTGAACGTTATAAAACCTCTAAATTGTATTCATAAGGGTGTTTGCAAAATGAATTTATTTGTTTTGCAAACACTTCTTTTTGGTTTGTAGATTAAACTCCCTTAAATCTGCGAATAATTAAAGATAAATGTATATTTATATCATTAGAAATAGGGAGTAAACGGAATTTAACATGGGTGATGTAAACAAGATTGATAATAAGATTTACCGGCTTGGGATTGACATTGGCTCAACAACCGTAAAGTTAGCGGTACTGGATAATCAGGATGTTTTGATTCACAGTGATTATTGCAGACATCATACTGATATTTGGCCTACATTAATGAACCTTTTCAAATTATTAATGAAGCAATATGGAGACCTTCAGTTTCGTTCTGCTGTAACAGGTTCGGCGGGGATTTCTGTTTCGGAGCGTCTTAAACTTCCCTTTGTTCAGGAAGTGATTGCCGGCAGCAAGGCGGTAGAGAGGTTCATACCGGATGTGGATGCGGTAATAGAACTGGGCGGGGAGGATGCCAAGCTAACCTTTTATAAAGATGGCGCCGATCAGAGGATGAATGGTATATGCGCAGGGGGTACCGGTGCTTTTATAGATCAGATGGCATTTTTTCTAAAAACCGATGCCGCAGGATTAAATACACTTGCAGGTAACAGTTCTGTTATTTATCCCATCGCCGCAAGATGCGGCGTTTTTGCAAAAACCGATGTGCAGGCATTGTTAAATGAGGGAGCAAAAAAAGAGGATATTGCAGCTTCTGTTTTTCAGGCGGTGGTGAACCAAACAATAGAGGGATTGGCGTCCGGTAGAAAAATTAAAGGGAAAGTGGGTTTTCTGGGTGGACCGCTTCATTTCCAGACACAGTTGCGACGCCGTTTTCAGGAGACATTAAAGCTGAAAGAGGATGAGATGGTTATTCCGGAGAATGCGCAGGTATATGTGGCAATCGGTGCTGCCATTGCCGCAGGAAATCAATCTAATCAAGCCATTTCTCTCCTGGAATTCATGGAACGGTGTAAGATGGGCCAAAACGAAATAAAAGACTCGTCCGATCACCTTGAACCGTTATTTGCTGATAAGACTGAATACATCGGTTTTATCAAGCGCCACAGCCAAAACAGAATTGCCCGAAGCGATCTAGATTCCTATGTGGGGCCATGCTTTTTAGGCATGGATATGGGCTCGACCACCAGCAAAGCGGCCTTGATTGATCAAAGCGGTCGTCTGTTGTTTTCGGTCTATAAGAATAATGAGGGCAGCCCTTTGTCCTCGGCGGCGTTCATTCTGAAAGAGATGTACTCCAAACTTCCAAAGGAAGCATTTATCGCCTATTCTGCAGTCACCGGATATGGAGAAGAGTTGATAAAATCAGCATTTTCCTGCGACATCGGTGAAGTAGAAACGGTTGCACACAGCACAGCCGCAGAATATTTTTTGCCTGGCGTCGAAACCATACTAGATATTGGCGGACAGGATATGAAATATATACGCCTCCAAGACGGTGTAATAAATAGTGTAGTGTTAAACGAAGCATGTTCTTCGGGCTGTGGCTCGTTTATCGAAAGCTTTGCGAAATCTCTTGACATGTCTGTTGTTGCCTTTTCAAAAGAAGGTGTTATGGCAAAATCCCCGGTTGACCTTGGTTCTCGCTGTACCGTTTTTATGAATTCTAAAGTGAAACAAGC
>DHOG01000174.1:22794-23392 GCA_002410715.1 Ruminococcaceae bacterium UBA5396
TATGAATTCTAAAGTGAAACAAGCGCAAAAAGACGGCGTATCTGTGGGTGATATATCGGCAGGTCTATGTTATTCAGTTATAAAAAACACCCTTTATAAAGTGATAAAATTAAAACATGCTTCCGAATTGGGAGATAAAATTATTGTTCAGGGCGGAACATTCCTGAATGATGCCATTCTACGCAGCTTTGAGCGAATTACAGAAAAAGAGGTAATACGTCCTGATGTTGCAGGGCTAATGGGTGCCTTTGGAGCAGCCTTACTGGCCAAGAATGCATGGAAGGATGGGATGCGATCCACATTGTTTGGTGAAGATCAATTAAGCGCGTTTACTTGCCACACAAACGTCGCTCGCTGTGGCCAATGTGCAAATAATTGTCTTCTCACCATCAACTTGTTTGGCGACGGTAAAAAGCTGATAACAGGCAATCGCTGTGAGAGGGGGGCAGGAATCGGCAAAAAGCAGGATATTCCGAATTTGTATGAATATAAGTATAAACGGCTGTTCCAATATCAACCCCTTGACAAAAATCAGGCGCCGCGAGGTGTGATCGGCATACCGAGGGCCTTGAACATGTATGAAAACTATCCGTTCTGG
>DHOG01000174.1:23551-24780 GCA_002410715.1 Ruminococcaceae bacterium UBA5396
TGAAAACTATCCGTTCTGGTTTACTTTTTTTACTGCACTCGGCTTCAGAGTTTTGCTGTCTCCTGATTCCGGCCGCAAGATGTACGAGCAGGGGATGGATACGGTATCCTCTGACACGGCCTGTTATCCTGCCAAACTAGTACATGGCCACATCGTTTCACTGATTAGGCAAAATGTAAAGCATATTTTCTTTCCTTGTATCCCTAAGGAAAGACAGGAATTTAACGGTGCAGATAATTATTATAACTGTCCCATGGTTATATCCTATGCCGAGGTTATCAATGCCAATGTAGACAAATTACGTGAAAAAAACATCGTACTGCATCACCCATTTTTGCCGTATAACGACAGAAAGCTTTTAACGCACAGGCTGCATGATGAGTTTCAATCGTTTGGTATTAGCATGAAGGAAGTAGAAAGTGCAATTGACGTTGCATGGAAGGAAGATCGAAACGTTAAGAATGATATAAAAAGAAAGGGGGAGGAGGTTCTCGCTTATCTGAAAAAAACTGGCAGGCAGGGTGTCGTCTTGTCTGGCAGGCCTTATCATCTGGATCCGGAGATTAATCACGGGATACCGAATATATTAATTGGATTGGGTCTGGCGGTATTGACAGAGGATTCGGTAGCCTATTTGGGATGTGTTGAAAGGCCGCTCAGGGTTCTGGATCAGTGGATGTATCATTCAAGACTTTATGAAGCGGCTGACTTTGTCTCGAAACAGGACAATCTTCAATTGGTGATGCTTAATTCTTTTGGGTGCGGGCCTGACTCCATTGCGGCGGAACAGGCACAGGAGATACTGAGCAGATACGGTAAAATATACACCATGATTAAGATCGATGAAGTAAGCAATCTTGGTGCGGTCAGAATAAGGTTGAGATCATTGAAAGCCGCCATTCAAGCGGATAGAAAGAAAATTGTCAATCCATCTGTAGACCAACAAGCCTACAACAAACAATCCGCAAAAGTGATACGAGACGGTTATACAATATTGGCACCCCAGATGGCGCCCATCCATTTTGAATTATTTCAGGAAGCGGCACGCTCAGAGGGTTATAAACTTGAGGTGCTTCCCACAGTGGATAAGGAAGATATAGAAATCGGGTTGAAGTACGTAAATAATGATTCCTGTTATCCTTCCATTATCGTTATCGGGCAAATACTAAGGGCGCTTCAGTCAGGGAGATATGATCTTGATCATACCGCAGTGATTATGAGTCAGACAG
>DHOG01000174.1:24931-25374 GCA_002410715.1 Ruminococcaceae bacterium UBA5396
CCGCAGTGATTATGAGTCAGACAGGCGGGCCTTGCAGAGCCAGCAATTATATTGCTTTGCTAAAAAAAGCGATGTGGGCAGCCGGCTTTCGCGATATTCCGGTTCTGTCTGCAAATGTCGTAAATTTATACAAAAATCAGGTATTCAAATTTACGCCTTCACTCATTAGAAAAGCCATAATGGCCATGGTATACGGTGATTTGCTGATGATGGCACTTCATAAGGTAAGGCCATATGAGTTGATAAAAGGTTCTGCCAATCATCTATATGCAAAATGGATGGAAAATTGCAAAAGAAAGCTTGTAAGCTGTAACAGATCTGCTTTTCAAAGCAGTCTGAATGAAATTGTAAAAGACTTTGAATCAATTCCCATAGAAAATGAAAAAAAACTGAAAGTGGGCTTGGTCGGGGAAATTCTTGTAAAATATCATCCTATGGCTAAT
>DHOG01000174.1:25529-26228 GCA_002410715.1 Ruminococcaceae bacterium UBA5396
AAAATATCATCCTATGGCTAATAACAACATGGTGGAATTTATAGAAAGTATGGGAGCCGAAATGGTTATACCGGGCCTTTCCGACTTTTTCCTGTATTGCGCGTATGGAGGGGATAAGAAGAACCGGTATATGGGTGGAAATAAGGCAAGGCGGATGATGGGCGGGCTGTTTCTTTTATATGTTGAGAATTATCGTGATGATATGAGAAAAGCGCTGAAAACCAGCAGCAGATTTCATGTGCCCGCAACCATTTATGAAATGGCAAACAAAGCGGAGCCCCTTCTGTCGTTGTGCAATCGGTCGGGTGAAGGGTGGCTCCTTACTGCAGAAATGATTGAACTGATTGAAGAGGGCGTTAATAATATTATTTGTATGCAGCCCTTTGCCTGTCTGCCGAATCATATTACAGGCAAAGGTATGATTAAAACAATTAAAGAGTTATACCCACAGGCCAATATTCTGGCAGTGGATTATGACCCCGGAGCGAGCGAGGTAAATCAGATTAACCGTATAAAATTGATGCTGGAGCGAGCAAAAGATGTTGAAACAGATAAACAGATGACATGGATGGAACCTTCTATTTCTGCAAAAAGCAATATTATCAAACACGTATAAGGCAAAAAACAGCAAAACCCTGTTGCATTTAACAAGAATGTAATGGGGTTTTTGCTATTCACATGAAAACGGCATATCTCTCC
>DHOG01000174.1:26364-26954 GCA_002410715.1 Ruminococcaceae bacterium UBA5396
CCCATGTTTTTATAGCTTTTGAGATGTCATTCGAATGGCATTCATGAAATTTTTGCATAGGATGGGAAGAAGGAGGAGTTGCCATGAACAGGAAGAGCAGTGCTGATATCTCAATGAGGGAAACAAACCGTGAATTTATCTATGATAACACAACCGTTCTTTCCCTGACCATTCGCCGGCCCGAGGTTAGGCTATATAACCGTTCTCAGGTTCAGACCCGAATCAACCGCCGATTTTCATCCGAGGCCGTAGAATTCTATCGTTATGCCTCTGGTGAATTGTACCGTGAGGCAATTCAATTTTACCGTGATTCCCAGAAAAACAATTATCCTTTCCGTCCATATGATGCCTTCATGCAATTTGAAATTAGCTATAATGCAAATTGCTATTTAAGCAGCTTTAACGACCGATACCAGTATACCGGCGGTGCTCACGGCAGTACAATTCGGGCATCAGACACATTCAGTCTTGAGACAGGTCGGCTTTTGCCGTTGTCCCATTACTTCCGCTCGGGCTCTAATTATCGCGGATTCCTGTTGGGGCAAATTCTGATGCAAGCAGATGAAAACATGCAGCAGCAACCAATCTAT
>DHOG01000174.1:27119-29059 GCA_002410715.1 Ruminococcaceae bacterium UBA5396
AACATGCAGCAGCAACCAATCTATTTTGAAGACTACCGCAATCTAATTGTCCAGCATTTTAATCCTGCCAGCTATTATTTGTCTAATGATGGACTTGTGATTTATTATCAGCAGTATGAAATTGCGCCCTATGCGACAGGTATTGTTGAGTTTACAATCCCTTTTTCTGTATTAGAATGGAGACCCCATTGCTGAAAAAGTTTTAGATTCAAATGCGCAGACAAGTTTACATATTTGGGAAAGTATTGTATAATGCCGATAAATGGGAGATCAAGGGGGATGAACGGTGTTTGCACGAGTCAGAAGTATGGGGTTACTGGGGATTGACGGCTTTCCGATTGAAGTAGAAGCGGATATATCACAGGGACTTCCGGGATTTGATGTTGTAGGTTTACCCGGGGCTGCAGTTCGCGAGTCCAGGGATCGTGTACGCTCTTCCATGAAGAATTGCGGTTTTACATACCCAGTCAGCCGCATCACCGTAAACCTTGCGCCTGCTGATGTCAGAAAGGAAGGCTCGGTTTATGACCTCCCACTTTTGCTTGCGCTTCTTAAGGCAAGCGGGCAGCTTGAGATGCCGTTGGATGACGCGGCGTTTGTAGGCGAACTGTCGCTGGATGGTGAAGTGCGTCCCATACGCGGCGTACTTCCCATGGTGTTGGCGGCTCGTGATGCCGGCTTACGCCGCGTATTTGTACCTGCAGGCAACGCCGCAGAGGGTGCAGTTGTAGACGGGATCGATGTGATCGCTATTTCCTCGGTCTCCGCCCTTATGGGGCATCTTTCAGGTGCAAATGTGTTAAGCCCCGCCAAACCGGAGGATTTCCCCAACCTGCTGGTATCAAACGGAGAAATTGCTGATTTTTCAGATGTTTGCGGACAAGCCGCTGCCCGCCGCGCACTTGAGGTAGCGGCAGCAGGAGCCCATAATATCTTGTTGATCGGACCCCCTGGTTCGGGAAAAAGCATGCTGGCACGCAGGCTTCCATCCATCCTGCCCGATATGACACAGGCAGAGGCACTGGAGGCGACAAAAATTCATTCTATCGCCGGTATGTTGCCGGGAGGAGCCGGATTACTCAAAAGCAGGCCGTTTCGATCCCCGCATCACGGCGTATCTGCTGCCGGACTGACGGGTGGAGGAACGGTTCCCAAACCCGGAGAGGCATCTCTATCACACCATGGGGTTCTTTTTTTGGACGAACTGCCCGAGTTTTCACGCGTTGCTATGGAGTCTCTAAGACAGCCACTTGAGGACGCCTGTGTTACAATTTCACGCGTTAGCGCGTCGCTTACCTATCCATGCTCGTTGATGCTGGTCGCAGCAATGAATCCTTGCCCATGCGGATATTTCGGTCATCCCACAAGAAATTGTAAGTGTTCACCTGCGGCGCAGCAGACCTACCTTTCACGTATTTCGGGACCGCTTTTAGACCGGATTGATTTGCATATAGAGGTTCCGCCTGTCGAGTATGAACAGCTTTCATCAAAAAAAGCTTCCGAAAGCTCGGCCGCGATACTCGAAAGGGTAAATGCTGCCCGTGCTGTCCAGCTTGAAAGATTTAAAGGAACATCGGTTACCAGCAACGCACATATACCCGCCGGTATGCTGCGACAGGTATGTAACATGACGGATGCCGCATCTGCTATGCTACGTGATGTGTTTGATCGGATGGGCTTGTCTGCGCGCGCCTATGACCGTTTGCTTAAGGTGGCAAGGACAATTGCTGACCTTGCTCAATCGGAAATCATTGAAACACCGCATCTAGCCGAAGCAGTGCAGTATCGCAGTCTTGACCGAAAGTACTGGAGAAGATAAAATAACTTTCAAAAACATCAATTCTATTATAAATAAACAGGCCGGCGATGAAACGCCGGCCTGCTTCAAATAAATGCTACATGTGTAAACGTTTACGCATTTCCTGTTTAAAACGGCTGCG
>DHOG01000174.1:29257-30871 GCA_002410715.1 Ruminococcaceae bacterium UBA5396
CGGTCAACCGCTACCAGCAGCATAGCCAGTATTACACAGGGAATAGACACTGCAAACGACCAAAGAAGTGATACCTTGCCGTCTACAAAATAATCAAGTGTAGCCTCGATACCGACTAGCAGTATCGGAAGTGTTGCCACTACAACAGCTACTTTTTTTAAACGGGTGGCAATTAATTTCTTAATGATTATATAATCAATTACAAACAGAATATCGGCAAGCAACACCAGGGGCAGAGCGAAACGAACGAACCACAGTCCTTTGGCGGCAAAGGCTTCTACCAGCCAGAGAAACCCTAATAGTGCAGCTGTATCAAGTATAACCAACGTCAACACACGGTGCCGGCGGATAAACATAACAGGTACAATATACACCCACAGCATTGCCATTGCACCCATGACGATAAGCGACCAGCCCGCCCCCTTTGTATATGCAAGATCACATGCCAAGCAAATCGCAGCGGGAAGCGCTAATATAATACTGATAATTACAGCAATAAAAGCACGATCATCCGTTGGAGAAAATATGTCAAACCGTTTAGGAAACGGCTGGGGGTATTTACGGTCAAATGGTTGACGGGGATTTACTATTTCTGTATCACATAATGGGCAGGCATGCTCTGACGGGGCTAGCTCTACCCCGCAGTTGACACAATAAGACATTTGATATCCGCCTCCCTATTAGAAATGATTGCTTTCAATTTTTACGGAAATGCCGCGTTTTACAAGCTCTGTAAACAGCAGGCGTTCCGCATCTGTTTCCTCCACGACACTGGAAATCGTTACATATAAGATATCTTTATAGCTTACCGCTGTTGCACCATGCAGATTTGTGCGCGGCGGCCCCATAATAAAATCAAATCGTTCCACAAAGGGAGCCATGGATGGTGGTGTTTTCATAACACCTAAATTTGATAATGCAACCGAATAGCGGCTTTCACCGTATAAACGGTATGCAATGTCCATAACGATATTTTTTATAAAAAGCGGTGCTATACGTGTGAATCTATTTTTTTGGTTGCCAACATTGGCTGACAAAACTGCGTTAAGATATTTTTTGTTCAACCGCAACCGCATAAAATGATGAATCTGCTGAACGATTTCTTCAAAGGTAAAATCACCGTACTTCGGGTCTATCTCGGGATTGATAAACAGCGAAAAATTACGCAGTGTCTCGGAGGGGTGAAAGGTTCGCATATTAATCGGCACGCTAACTTTCACAGGATATTGACGTTTTCTGCCTTCCTGCTTTTGCAACTGATAGAACGCGTAGCAGAGCGCCCCCGCAAGATAATCGTTGATTGTAACGTCTAGTGCTTTTGCACGCTGGCGTACCTGCTCAACAGGCATGCTTCCGGTAATAATATTCAGAGTATGGACCGGCTGACGTACCATACGAGGATGATACGCTTTGGATTCGCGGCGTTTTTCGATGTGTTTAAACTGGGCATAACGGCTATGGCTGTCCTCCATTTCATCCGGCAGCGGTGGCTGGTCACAGTCCAGAACACCTTCTACGGCTTCAATCGGATGCCCGAGCAGCATTAAATACCTCGCTGCCAGTGTCTTCAGGAATATCATTGCTCCCGTGCCGTCGGTAATGGAATGGAATCAG
>DHOG01000174.1:31058-32544 GCA_002410715.1 Ruminococcaceae bacterium UBA5396
GTAATGGAATGGAATACCTCCAGCGCAATCCTGCTGCGGTAATACCGCACTCGAAAGAGATACCCTTCGTTTTCATCTTGTTCAATCTTTTTACAGGGGTTGAGAACATCCGGCTCAACGTGAGGCATATGCCGGTTGGTATCTAGATAAAACCAGAACAGTCCGCGATGCAGCGATAATCGAAAGGCAGGAATTCTCTTGACTGTATCTTCCAGTGCTCTTTGCAAAACAGAAGGGTCAATTGAATCGTTTAATGTAATGCTGACACGAAAAACAGCTGCCCAGTCCCTCCGCATTACCGCGGGGTAGATCAGCGCAGAATTATCCAGACGATACCAATTTTGATTATTTGACATAGTCATCACCCGGAAATTTTGTCTCAACTACAAGGTTGTAAATAGAATCATATGGTTTCTTTAGGCGAATGTTATCCAAAAGCAGTTGAGTTACCCTTCCTTAATTTCTTCAAATCTATACACCCTTGTACCGTTACACTCGACTGTCTCTAAAAACATATCAAGCTGACACACCCAGATATTATGATTACCATGTAGCTGCTGGTAGACCACCAGTTCTTCCAGCGTTTCACTGTGTCTGGCTATATGCAAAACACGATACTCGTTTCCTTTATAATGCCTATAATAAGCACCCGGGTGTACTTCGTATTCTATTCTGTCTTCCTGCCACAGTGAATCCAAGAACTGCGCCATCCTTCGTATGGCAGTATAGGATTCCGGTACGTCAAACATGTGAAAAACATGCCACATGTCTTTAAAAATTGTAATGCGGACATCTACCTTTTGTTTTACCATACGTGCAGCAAGCCGTTTTGAATCATCAAGCAATATTTCATTGCTGCCCACATGAATCAGGGTGGGCGGAAAATCTTTAAAGTCCCCGAAAAGCGGAGATATATACCTATTACTTAAAGCTCCTCCCCCGGCATAAAGCTCTGCTGCTTTCCTCAGCTCTTTGGTTGCCATCAGCGGATCTATATCCCTTTTAGATATATGAGATTTACCGCTGTGGGTTAGATCGGTCCAGGGTGAGATTACAATAATACCGGCCGGCAGTTTGCGTCCGCGATCACGCAGCGTCATTACCAATGCTATTGACAGACCACCGCCTGCTGAATCACCGCAAACAACAATATCATCCTCGGAATATCCTTGATCCAAAAGGTAATCGAATGCCGCCACTGCATCATCCAATGCGGCGGGAAAAGGGAATTCAGGCGCAAGCCTGTAATCATACGACAGCGCTGCATATCCGCTCATTGAAGCCAAGCGAGCGGGAATAGATTTATGTGTCTCAGGTGAACCATACACATAGGAACCGCCATGCGCATAGAGTATTACTTTTCCTTTCTGCAATTGATCGGGTATTAACCACACCGCATGCATCGGAAGTTTTGCACCAAAGCAGCTCTCGGCATCCTTTATATGAACATCCTTGGGAACTGAGCAAAAATGACGGAGAAGCCCTA
>DHOG01000174.1:32772-33108 GCA_002410715.1 Ruminococcaceae bacterium UBA5396
ATCGCTATATTTGTGATAATTGGCTTAACGCTTTTCATGGTTTCCTTTACAAGTCTGCTTTTTAGACTTGGCTGATACTTTCCCGATTTACGCGGCTTGCTTCCAAAACCGTCCATTGAGCCTCTCCTTTATCACATTTGATATATATCTATTACTGTTTATTATATCATAAAAGGATTTGTGTGAGACCTGTCACTCATTTGTTTTATACACTAAAAACGCGGGGGTTCGGCGAACTCCTGCGTTTTAGCTGTGTGCGCAAATGCCCTGCGGGTATAATTAAATGTCGCCTTAATCCTCATCCAGCTTGAGGACTGCCATAAATGCTTCCTGCGG
>DHOG01000174.1:33286-39868 GCA_002410715.1 Ruminococcaceae bacterium UBA5396
CTTTTTGCCTTCCTTCTGCTTTTCGAGCAGCTTTTTCTTTCTGGTTATATCGCCGCCGTAGCATTTCGCAAGAACATCCTTGCGCATGGCACGAACCGTCTCACGTGCGATGATTTTGCCGCCGATGGCAGCCTGGATTGGTACTTCAAACATCTGGCGGGGAATATTCTCCCGCAGCTTTTCACAGATACGGCGTGCTCTTGTGTATGCGCTGCCTTCATATACAATAAAGCTGAGTGCGTCAACCGTCTCACCGTTGAGCATGATATCAAGCTTGACAAGATTCGATTTGGTGTAATCCTTCAATTCGTAATCAAAGCTTGCATATCCTTTGGTGCGTGATTTCAGAGCATCAAAAAAGTCATAGATAATTTCGTTGAGGGGCAATTCATAATGAATATCCACACGTGTGGGATCTAGATACTTCATATCAATAAAGACGCCGCGCCGCTGCTGACAAAGCTCCATGATATTGCCTACATATTCAGTAGGCGTAAAAATATGCGCATTTGCAACCGGCTCCTCCGCCGATACGATTTGCCCCTGATCGGGATAATTTGTGGGGTTGTCAATTTCAAGCACCGTGCCGTCATTCAGCGTTAAGCGGTAGACAACGCTTGGAGCAGTTGTAATCAAATCAATGTTATATTCACGCTCCAACCGTTCCTGCACAATTTCCATATGCAGAAGTCCGAGGAAGCCGCATCGGAATCCAAATCCTAATGCAACCGATGTTTCGGGTTGGAAGCTTAAGGCGGCATCATTCAGCTGGAGCCGCTCAAGTGCTTCGCGCAGATCTTGGTAATGTGCGCCGTCGGCAGGGAAGATACCGCAGAAAACCATGGGGTTTGCCTTGCGGTAACCCGGCAGGGATTCGGCGGCCGGATTTTTGGCATGCGTGATGGTATCCCCGACTCTGGCATCGCTCACTGCCCGGATGGAAGCCGCGATATATCCGACCTCTCCCGCGTGGAGGCTTTCGCATGGTTCCAGCCTGCCTGGGCGCATGATGCCGGTTTCAACCACATCATACTCCGCACCCGTTGCCATCATGCGGATGGTATCACCTGTACGGACAACGCCCGACATAACACGGAAATATACGATGACACCCCGGTAGCTGTCATAATAGCTGTCAAAAATCAGTGCGCGCAACGGTTCACTATCACTGCCGCCGGGCGGAGGGATTTGTTTGACAATTGCCTCCATAACAGCCTCAATATTAATGCCCTGTTTTGCCGAGATTGCAGGCGCATCAGATGCTTCGATGCCGATGATATCCTCGATTTCCTCACGTATCTCGTCGGGACGTGCCGAGGGAAGATCAATTTTATTGATAACGGGAACGATTTCAAGACCGTGATCGACTGCCAGATATGTGTTTGCGAGTGTCTGTGCTTCAATTCCCTGCGAAGCATCAACTATCAAAACCGCACCCTCGCAAGCTGCAAGTGATCGTGATACTTCATAATTAAAGTCGACATGGCCGGGCGTATCAATCAAATTAAATGTGTATGTCTTCCCGTCCTGCGCTTTATATTGCAGCGTGACAGCATGTGCCTTAATCGTAATGCCGCGCTCACGCTCCAAGTCCATGCTGTCCAGCAGCTGTTCCTCCATATCACGGGCAGCCACCGTCTGCGTTTTTTCAAGAATACGGTCAGCAAGCGTGGATTTTCCGTGGTCAATATGCGCGATTATACAGAAATTGCGAATCAGATCGCGGGATGTCAATTCGTTACACCTCATTGCTATATTTTTAGTTGAATAAGTATATCAAAATCTTTATAAAAATACAAACAGTTTATTAAAATCAAAGCCGCTGTATCAAAATGATACGGCGGCTTTACATCTGATTGGAATTACTTTTATTCTTTGCCGTAGAGGTTGAGGCGAAACAATCTGCTTTCATCATCGGGATCGCTGCAGACAACCGTTGCCTCGCCAACATTCCCCCAGTCAACGGCGCTTGACAGGGCAAGAAGCTGGGTTAGTCTGCTTTTTAGATTCAGGCTGTCGCCTTCGGATGTTTTGAGATAGACATCGCCTTTTGCGGTTGAAGCAAATTCGATGAGCTTGCTAAGGTCAAAATTATGAATGGTAAATCCGGCCATAGTAGAATCGCTCCTTTCAGCTTGCGTATTCCAGCGTAGCTATTACAACGTTTGGGTTGTTACCTTTATTATAATGGAAACTTCGGGTTTGTTCAACCCTGAAAAATGCTGAATATATCCCATAAAACAGAATTATGGATAGCATAATATACAATATCATCTTTCACAAAAAACGCTTTATTACTTAATGTTAAACGCGATTTCTTTTACAAAAGGTTCACAAATACATATTGACATAGAGGTGGGGGAATGGTAAATTATATAATGTTAGCACTCGAAGAGACAGAGTGCTAAATAACCGATAATAGGGAAAGGATGGGTAGTGTGGAGCTTGGTGTGCGTAAGCAAAAAATATTGACTGCTGTAATTGACGCCTATATCCGCACCGGCGAGCCGGTAGGCTCAAAGGCAATTGTGGAATTAATGGACAATTCGGTTTCTTCTGCTACCATCCGAAATGAAATGGCGGAATTAGCCGCTATGGGCTATTTGGAGCAGCCCCATACCTCGGCGGGTCGCATCCCGACGGCAATGGCATTTCGTCTTTATATTGACCGGCTGATGGATCGGCGCGACCTGACTGAAGAAGATTGCCGGAATATTGATGTTCAGTTGAAGCGTGCGGCAGGGGATCCCGAGAGCCTGATTGAAGAGGCTTCTCAGGCGCTGGCTGAAACTACCGGGTGTGCTGCTGTTACAACCACACCATCCGGTCATGCGGCAGATCTCAGGCGCATCGAGGTTCTTCGCGTATCTTCCCGGTCTGTGGCTCTTTTACTGATGACTGGTTCGGGTTTGCTTCGTACCCGTATCTGCCGGTTCGACAGAGATGTTTCAAGTGATGCGCTTGAAACATTGGCTCGTGCGTTAAATGAATATTTCTGCGGCAGTCCGCTGGTAGATATCGGACTCCCTCAGGTGCAAAGCATGATTACTGCATTGGGGGAACATGGTTTGTTTTGTGTTCCGGCTTTGACTGCATTCTATCAGCTTGTTCAGGAGTCGGTTGAAGCTGAGGTGTCGCTAAAAGGGCAGTTGAATCTGCTGCGCCATCCGGATTATGATCCGAATCGGGCTCGAGATTTGCTTTCCTTTCTTGCCAGAAGGGAAATGCTTGCCGGTTTGCTGACCTCGATGCCGACAGGACTCCGTGTAGTAATCGGAAGTGAAAGCAGAAGACCGGAGCTTGATGGATCCAGCATGATTGTTACTCGTTACAAACTAGGTGGCCGGCCGGATGGTTCCATCGGCATCATAGGACCCCTTCGGATGGACTATGCCGCAACCATACCTCGTATTGAATATATTGCAAGTTCGATCGGTAGAATTCTTGACGAGATTATGGGAGAGGACCAAGGTCATACTACCGATAACGAATAGGGAGGCATTTGGCTGACACTTGTATGGAGAAAGGAATGGTTATAACAGTGAGCAAAACATCTACACCTGAGACTGATGAAATCAAGGCTGAGGTGCAGCAGACGGAACAAAAGGCTGAAAATGAGAAAAACGGTGCTTCCGACAAGGGTGCAAAGCCGAGCAAAAAGGAAGATGAGAAGGTATCAAAGCTTCTGGTAGAGAACGATCAGTTGAAGCAGGAGCTAAATGAGCTTCAGGATACGCATCGGCGTGTGCTGGCAGAATACGCAAATTACAAACGCCGCACCGAGCAGGAAAAAGAGCAGCTGAGCAGCTTTGTAAAGGCGGATACAATCAAGGCACTGCTTCCTGCACTTGATAATCTGGAGCGTGCTATCGATGCGCCGCCGGGGGACGAATATAAAAAGGGTATTGATATGACGATACGCCAGCTGAAAGACTTGCTTAAATCTCAAGGGCTGGAAGTAATCGCACCTCTCGGCGAAACGTTTGATCCGAATATCCATCATGCAGTAATGCGCGAGGATGCCGAGGACGTTGAACCCGATACCGTAACCGAAGTATATCAAAAGGGATACCAACTGGGCGGTCGTTTGCTTCGGCCAGCCATGGTTAAGGTAGCCAATTAAAATAAATTCTTGAATTTTAGAATGGAGTAATTATTATGGCAAAGATTATTGGTATTGACCTTGGAACAACCAATTCCTGTGTTGCAGTTATCGAAGGCGGAGAGGCTGTTGTCATTCCCAACGCTGAGGGTGCGCGAACAACCTCCTCGGTTGTTGCTTTTAAAAAGGACGGTGAGCGCATCGTCGGACGTGTTGCGAAGCAACAGGCTGTTTCCAATCCCGATCGGACGATTTCATCGATTAAGCGTGAAATGGGAACAGGAAAAACTGTTAAAATTGACGACAAGTCTTTTACGCCGCAGGAGATTTCGGCTATGGTTCTGTCAAAGCTGAAATCCGATGCGGAAGCCTATCTCGGTGATAAGGTCACTGATGCAGTTATCACCGTTCCTGCATATTTCACCGATGCACAGCGCCAGGCAACCAAGGACGCAGGCAAGATTGCTGGTCTGGAAGTAAAGCGCATTATTAACGAACCAACGGCTGCCGCACTTGCATACGGCATTGATAAGGGAAATGATCAGAAGGTTATGGTTTATGACCTTGGCGGAGGAACATTCGACGTATCCGTTATTGAAATGGGAGATGGTGTACAGGAGGTTCTTGCCACTGCAGGAAATAACCGTCTCGGCGGGGACGACTTTGATCAAAAAATTGTGGACTGGATGGTTACCGAGTTTAAAAAAGAAAACGGTATTGATCTGTCTAAGGATAAAATGGCGCTCCAACGTTTGCGTGAGGCCGCCGAGAAAACAAAGATTGAGCTTTCCGGCTCTACCACAAGCTCGATTAACCTGCCGTTTATCACTGCCGATGCAACAGGACCGAAACACCTTGATCTAACGCTGACACGCGCAAAATTTAACGAAATGACAGCCTCTCTTGTTGAGGCTACGATGGGACCTGTCCGTCAGGCGCTCAGCGACTCAGGGCTTAATAAGAATGAAGTTGATAAGGTGCTGCTGGTCGGCGGTTCCACCCGTATCCCCGCCGTACAGGATGCGATCAAGGGCTTCATGGGGAAGGATCCGTTTAAGGGCATTAATCCCGACGAATGTGTTGCCATGGGCGCTGCTATTCAGGCCGGCGTTCTGGGCGGTGAGGTCAAAGGGCTTCTGCTTCTTGACGTTACTCCCCTATCGCTTGGCGTCGAGACTATGGGCGGCGTTATGACAAAAGTTATCGAGAGAAATACAACGATACCGACGAAAAAGAGCCAGATTTTCTCGACTGCTGCCGACAATCAGCCTTCAGTTGAGATTCATGTTCTGCAGGGCGAACGTGAATTTGCAAAGGATAACAAGACGCTCGGTATGTTCCATCTTGATGGTATTGCACCTGCTCCCCGTGGTGTTCCCCAAATTGAGGTTACATTTGATATTGACGCCAACGGTATTGTTAACGTAAGTGCAAAGGATCTCGGCACGGGTCGCGAGCAGAAGATTACCATCACATCCAATACCAATATGTCTAAGGATGATGTTGAGAAGGCTGTTCAGGAAGCTCAGCAGTATGCCGAAGAGGATAAGAAGCGCCGTGAGGATGTCGAAACGCGCAACGCTGCCGACCAGATGGTGTATCAGTGTGAAAAGACAATGAATGATCTTGGCGATAAGATTGAGGAAGCTGATAAGAACGAGCTGAATGCCAAGCTGGATGCGCTTAAGGAAGCGCTTAAGGGCGACAATATAGAGGAGATCAAAGCCAAGCAAGAAGACTTGACCAAGAAGTTCTATGAGGTTTCTGAAAAGGTTTATAAGAATGCGGCTCCTCAGGACGCGTCCGGCGCACCGGATGCCAATGCTGCGGGTGACGAACAGTATTACGATGGAGAAGTAAAATAATCATAGAAGATTGCGATCTCACCGTGTGGGATTTCGAGCGGTGTATAAGCCACGCTTGCATGATCTTGTGTTGGATGATGCGTGCGTGGCTCTCCCGTTATTAAATCTATAGATATACTTATCTCAATTTGAAATATAAAAAAATGTTTTCGAGCTAGCATTTTTTCGAATAATATTTTGTTTTTTCTTATAGAGTAGTATTATAAATGGCATGGAAAGGCATGGTTCTTTAATGGCCGATAACAAACGCGATTACTACGAGGTGCTGGGGCTTCAAAAGGGTGCTTCGGAAGATGAAATTAAAAAATCATATCGTCAGATGGCAAAAAAATATCATCCTGATCTGAATCCGGGTGACAAACAGGCCGAATCAAAGTTTAAAGAGGTTAACGAAGCATACGAGGTGCTGTCGGACAGCCAGAAGAAGGCGCGTTATGACCAGTATGGGCATGCGGGCGTTGATCCCAACTTTGGTGCGGGCGGTTATCAGGGTTATGGTTTCGATGGTATGGATTTTGATCTAGGAGACCTATTTTCTTCGTTTTTCGGAGGAAGCGGGCGCCGCCAAAATCCCAACGCACCCCGCCGGGGAAGCGATATTTCCTCATCGGTGGT
>DHOG01000174.1:39994-40486 GCA_002410715.1 Ruminococcaceae bacterium UBA5396
TTCATTTGAGGAAGCGGCAAGGGGATGCCAAAAGCAGGTTGAAGTACATGTGGTTGCCGCCTGTAATGAGTGTGGAGGAAGTGGAGCGGCAAAGGGTACCTCTCCCAAAACCTGTCCGACATGTCGTGGAAGCGGACAGGAACGCCGACAGCAGCGCACGCCTTTCGGGGTTGTGCAGACGCAGACGGTTTGTTCCCGTTGCCGCGGGCGCGGAACAATTATCGACTCTCCTTGTCGCGTATGTGAGGGGACCGGTCACGTCCGCCGCCCGTCAACTATCGGGATTAACATACCGGCAGGCATTGATGACGGGCAAATAATCAGTATTCGCGGCAAAGGAAATGCAGGCGCAAACGGGGGACCCTCCGGTGATTTGCAGATTTCTGTGGCTGTTCGTCCTCATCCGGTGTTTGAGCGGGATGGCTATGACGTCTGGTATGAGCTTCCGCTAACCTTTGTTCAGGCTGCGCTTGGTGCCGAGGTAGAAGTGCC
>DHOG01000174.1:40645-41360 GCA_002410715.1 Ruminococcaceae bacterium UBA5396
GGTAGAAGTGCCTACGCTGGATGGGAACATAACCCATGTCATTAAGGAGGGTACACAACCGGGCGATGTGTTCAGACTAAAAAGCAAGGGAATCCCCCATGTAAACGGCAGGGGGCGCGGTGACCAGATTCTCAAGGTTACCATTGAAGTTCCGCAAAAGCTCAGCGCATCGCAGAAAAAGATTCTCAAGGAATTTGAAGAAGCATGCGGCGATGGCAATTATCCTAAAAGACGGAGTTTTTTTAAAAAAGTAAAAGATGCGTTTAACGCATAATGATTTAAACGGACTGCATACGGATGGATTCCATTCAAATGCAGTCCGTTTAATGTTGTAAACTCAAATGACATGCATTTTACAATGATTCTTGTAATATGATATGTAATGCTGGAAAATAATATATTGCGGAGGGATAAGCATGAGCAGTATTAAAAATGTGTTTCCGGGAGGCAATACTTTTAGGGGATTTCATTCCTTTTATGATTATATCATTCCAAATGATGAAGCGAATAGAATATTTTGCATAAAGGGCGGTCCGGGTGTCGGCAAAAGTAGTTTTATGAAATCAATCGCTGCCCATTTTGTGGAGATGGGTTATGATGTAGAGCATCACCATTGTTCTTCAGACAGCAATTCTTTAGACGGTGTTGTAATTAAGCAGGCCAAGGTGGCAATTCTGGACGGAACCACACCGCATATTATGGACCCGAAAACGCC
>DHOG01000174.1:41553-44074 GCA_002410715.1 Ruminococcaceae bacterium UBA5396
GGTGCAGTTGATGAGATTTTGAACTTTGGCGCCTTTTGGGATGAAGACGGCTTGAAACAAGAGCGGAAAGCCATATTGAAATTGAATAAAGAATTAAAAGGTTTGTTTAACAGTGCTTATCACTACCTGCGGTGCGCCAAGGAACTGCAGGATGATATAGAAACAACCGTGGAGGAAACGGTTGTTCAGGCAGAGTATGGACAGCTGGTATTAGACCTTAAGATGGAGTTGTTTGATGGCCTTGCATCTTCCGGAAAGGCAGGCAGGGACAGACACTTGTTTCATAATGCACTGACACCGGATGGAAGAATCGATTATATTGATACAATCATTTCGGATGGTTGCAAATGCTGTCTGTTGGAAGGAGCGAATCAAAAAGGCGCCAGCGAAATACTGTATATGCTTGCGAATGAGTATTTGTTAAAGGGGTACAACGTGGAGATATACCATCAACCCCTCAACCCCGAAAGATTGGAGACCATTCTCGTTGAGAAGCTGAACTTAGCCTTGACTATAGATAGCAAGGTAAAAAACAAGTCCGTCAAAACATTGAATTTGGATGAAGCAATAATTTCTGAAAAATTGCTTGCTAAGGATGATTGGATTAAAAAGGATAAAGAGTTGATGGAAACGCTGCTTAACGAGGCGTTCAGAAGAATTAAAGCGGCAAAGCTATCGCATGATAAGCTTGAAAAATATTACATTCCACAGATGGATTTTGTGGAGGTAACCAGGCTTAAAAAACAGGTTATTGAGAAAATTATGAGTTATTTATAACGCGGCGTTTTTGGTTGTAATGTAGGGAGATCCGGACATCCTGCTTACGTTAAATCAAAATACAAAATTCGGCAGGTCCATAGGGCTTGCCGAATTATATCTCCGGTTAAATAACAATTTCAACATGATACTGTGCCAGCCAATAATGCATTTGCAGGAAATATGCGATGGTTTGTGGGGTGTTCATCAGCTGACCATACCATTGTTCATTACGATTATCTTTCAGAAGCGTTTCTAATGCAGACTGATCTATTAGTTTTAACAAAGGCGCATGGGGGCTGGCGATCACATCATTTAGACGGTCACTGATGATTTTATTATATTCGGGATTAAGTATTTTGGGGTAGGGGCTTTTTCTTCTCCACAGAACCTCATCCGGCAATAAATCCTCAAATGCTTTACGAAGCAATCCTTTTTCCCGTCCCTCGTAATCCTTGTATTTCCACGGCATTCTATAGAATGCCTCAATAATACGATGATCACAGAACGGTATGCGAACCTCGAGTCCGCTATACATGGATGTCCTATCTTTTCTTTCCAGCAGGGTTTGTATAAACCAGCGCAGATTCAGCCCCATCATTTCTTTCATCCTGCGTTCAATTGGTGGGGGATTCCCTATAATATCGATTGCAGATATTGAATCGCGATAACGTTCCTGTATAAATTCATGAGCGGGCAGGGAGTCGGCAAGATTGTCATTTAGAAAAGAGGTCCGGTAGGATGTGGACTGTGACCAGGGAAAACCGTTTTTGTTTCTGATTTTGATATCGCGATACCACGGGTAGCCGCCAAAAATTTCATCACCGCATTCACCCGATAAAACAACGGTAGCATCCTGTCTTACACGCCGGCAGAGCAAAAGCAGGGTGCTGTCCACATCGACCATTCCCGGCAGATCTCTTGCCACTACTGCATCAAAAAGCGCATCGGCGACTTCCTCTGCATTAAGGGTTATGGTTGTATGTACGCAGCCAATATGTTCCGCTATGTTCCGAATATATAAATTATCACTGTTTTGCTGGAAATGGTTTGCCTTCACATGTGGGTCGTTGTCTGCGTAATCAACCGAAAATGTATGTAGTTTTTTGCCTTGCTTTTGCACTTGACCTGCAACAATCGCGGATATGATGCTTGAATTAAGGCCGCCTGACAGAAAAGTGGCAATCTGTACATCGGATACGGTTTGACGCTCTATCGCATCGATTATTAGCCAACGCACCTTTTCAAGTGTTTGATCAAATGTATCATTGTTCTCGGCATCTTTAAGTGTCCAGTAGATTCTTGTTTTGAAACCATCCCTCGAATATTCCGCACATTGGCCGGGCAGGAGTTCATTAATCCCCTTAAAAACGCCGCATCCCGGGGTACGGCCGGGTCCTAAAAGCAGTAGTTCTGAAATTCCGTTCAAATCAATCTGGGGAGGAATTTTGGGATGCTTTAATACTGCTTTTAGCTCAGAACCGAATACAAGTCCACTTTCAAGTCTTGCAAAAAACAGAGGCTTGACACCCATACGATCACGAGCTAAAAACAGTTTCTCCTCCTTTGCTTCCCAAATAGTAAAGGCATAGACTCCGTTAAACGCATCAAGACAGCGTCCCCCCCATTTTATAAAGGCTTTCAGCACTACTTCAGTGTCAGAGCGGGTTTCAAATACCATACCTTCCGAAATCAATCTATTTTGAATCTCATCGGTATTATATAGCTCTCCGTTATAAACGATTGTATATTCTCGATCCCCATC
>DHOG01000174.1:44245-44737 GCA_002410715.1 Ruminococcaceae bacterium UBA5396
CGGTCATGGGTTGATGACCGCTTTTTATATCAACAACGGCAAGACGGGCGCTTACAAGTCCAGCGTGTGCTTTTTCACAAATACCTGACTGATCTGGCCCGCGATGGTTTAAGCATTCAAGCATGCATTCAAGAACATTGTGGCGGTTACTAAGCTGCTCTCCATATTCAATAATTCCTGCAATTCCACTCAATCCAAACACTCCCTATATAAAAAGACGCTTTACAAATCAATATATGAGGAAGTGTGTTGTATGATACTTGATAGCCTGTCTGAAAAATTATCACGTATTGAATCCATAAAAAATTACGTAACATCTAAATTTCGATAATGTTGGGCATTGACACAATGTAACCATAACTATTAAGATATAAATAGCAGTAAATCAGTTTACGAAATCTGTATTCCTCTCAAACATATATCGACATAATACTTTATAAAGTTTCGAACTGCGGCCGCCAACCAGAAAGGATGTTTCAATAATGAAAATAG